>NZ_BCPS01000080.1:0-92223 GCF_016586185.1 Paenibacillus sp. EPM92 | reverse complement strand
CCCGCCATGTGTACCTTGCTTGCGCTGAACACGGCGAGCATTACCTTGATCCCGACGACGCTGATCGCCATTCGCATGAGCTACAACTCGGCCAATCCCGCGGAAATCGTCGGCACGACCTTAATGGCCACCTTCATTTCGACGCTGGCGGCGATCGTGGTCGACCGATGGTACAGAAGTCGAAATTCGCCGAGCGATTTGAGGAAAGGATGAGGCGCCGTGTATGAATGGGTCAACTTAATATCCGCCTGGGCGATTCCCGTTATCATCGTGTTTATCCCTTTATATGCCGCTTACCGGAAAATCCCCGTCTACGAATCGTTCGTGGACGGGGCGAAAGACGGCTTCGATACGGCGATCCGTATCATTCCTCACCTCGTCGGCATGATGGTGGCGATCAGCGTATTTCGCGCGTCCGGCGCGATGGATTTATTCATCGGCTGGCTGAAGCCGATTTGTGAACGATTCGGGGTGCCGAGCGAAATCATCCCGCTTGCTTTCTTGCGTCCGATTACCGGCGCAGGATCGCTCGCTTTCACGACCGATCTCATCTCGCAGTTCGGGCCGGATTCGATGGTCGGGCGCATCGCCTCCACGATTCAAGGCAGTACGGATACGACGCTGTACGTCATTACCGTATATTTCGGCGCGATCGGCATCCGTAAAGCGGGATACGCCCTGAAGGTCGGCCTGATCTCCGACGCCGTCGGCTTTATCGCCTCGATCGTCATTTGTTATTTGGTGTTTACCGCGTAATGGCTTCCTTCGTTTCACCCCCTCCTTTGTCCGTACATATACTAAGGCAGCGATCCCGGAAGAGGTGACCTGTATGGTGTATTACGGCATTATCATTCATCATTCCGCTTGTCCCGCCATTAACGGAAAAGGGTATGACCTGTTTATCGCCAGGAACGGCGTCATCATCCCTTCTTCCGCCCAAACGGACCCGCTGTACATTCATATTTGCTTGGAAGGCGACTATACGGAACCGCGCAGCATCCGGACGCCCGAAGAGAAAGAGCAATGGTTTGTGCTGAACAAGCTTGTTTTGCGTTTATCCGAAACGTACGGTTTTGGGCCGAAAGATCTCTTTCCGCACTCCGTCTCGTGCCCCGGAGCTGCTTTTCCTTGGTCTCAGCTTGTGATTTCACCCGAGGATAGGTATCATTAGCTTGAGGTGACTAGAGAAATGGAACGTTTGCAAAAAGTGCTTGCCGAAGCCGGCATCGCATCGAGAAGAAAATGTGAGGAATTAATAACCGCCGGCCGGGTGCAGGTGAACGATCAAGTGGTAACAACCTTGGGGGTCAAAGTGGATGCGAGCCAAGACTTGATTAAAGTAGACGGAAGGCCGATCCGCAAGCAGTCCAAGGTTTACGTGATGTTCAACAAACCGAAGGGCGTTATCACGAGTGCCGAGGATCCGGAAGGCCGGAAGACGGTGACGGATTTCTTTAAACATTTGAAGGAGCGGATTTACCCGATCGGACGGCTCGATTACGACACCGAGGGATTGCTCTTGCTGACGAACGACGGAGAGTTTGCGCATCTGTTGACCCACCCCAAGCATCACGTGCCCCGCACGTACTTGGCGACGGTCAAAGGGGTGCCGCACGGTTCATTGCTGGACAAGCTGAGGGACGGCATCAAGTTAGAGGACGGGATGACTTCTCCGGCCGAAGTGGAATATCAGGACGTGAATCCGGAGAAGAATGAAACGGTCGTCAAGATTACGATTTACGAGGGCCGCAACCGCCAGGTGCGGCGCATGTTCGAGGCCATTCATCATCCGGTCGTCAAGCTGAAACGGGTGCAGTTCGGACCGCTTCAGCTTACCGGCGTGCCCCGGGGCAAGTCGCGGAGCTTAACGCCGCACGAAGTGGACGAATTGCGCACCGCAGCGCTCGAAATGGGGAAAGGCAAGTCACATAATATTCAAAAAGGTGAATCCGACGCTTGACAATTTTCGCTATAATAAAGTTAGGAACGGACAAACAGTCGGGTTTGAAGGTGTGGGATGATGGGGAAACATAGAACTTGGATACAAATTGCCATTTTTGCCGTTGTCATTCTCGTGGGCGGTTGGACGTTGACGAACAATTTGTTCTTCAGCGACAAGAAGCCGACGGAAGGCGCTTCGGCCCCGAACTTTAAGCTGGTCGGCCTGGACGGGAATATGAAGGAGCTTGCGGAGCTCAAGGGAAAAGTCGTAGTCGTTAATTTTTGGGGGACGTTCTGCGAGCCGTGCCGGGACGAAATGCCGGCGCTTGAACGTCAGAAGGAGAAATGGGCCGGAAAAAATGTGGAAATTCTCGGCCTGAACCTGAATGAGCCGCGGGTGGCCGTCGAGAACTTTGTTAACCAATATAAGGTGACCTTCCCGATCTTGCTCGACAAAAATGAAGAAACACGAAAGCGTTACGGCGTATCGCAATATCCGACGACGTTCTTCATTAAGCCCGACGGCAAAATCGGAGTCATCCGGGTTGGGCAAATGGACGAAGCCTTTATCGATCAAACGATCTCTTCCTTGCTTCCGTCTTAGGTAAGGCTACACCGCTAACCGGATCCGGAGCGAAGCAAGCACGATTATTTTTACTATTCATAACGAGCGATTTATTTGAACGGGTTTAGCGGAGGTTAGGGTGAGGCCGGAGAGTTTACGTGCTGCCTTTGAAATCGACGTTCTACCCTGCTTGGGTTGATGATTCCAAGAACATCGATTTCAACAAAAGCCGCAGGCCCATCCTAACCGCAGCGGCCTCCCATTCCAATAAATCGAGGAGGACACATGATTCACAACACCAAATGCGAATGCGGACACCAAAATCCCGTCGCCACGCTGCTATGCGAATCGTGCGGCAAGCCGCTGGAGGACGAAGGAGGGGCCGAGCCGCTCGAGATGAAATACGACGGCATGGCCAGACGCTCGCAGCGGGCGAATCCCGGGCTGTTGGACCGGGTATGGAACTTTTTTTCCTCGGTTAAAATCGCCATTTATTTAATTGTCATCACGCTGCTGGGCTCTGCGCTCGGTACCATTTATCCGCAGGAAAACACGTTCCTCAACATCGACCCGTCCGTTTATTACGAGCAAACCTACGGGACATTGGGCTACATTTATTATTTACTCGGGTTATCGCATACGTTCGAGTCGTGGTGGTTCATCACATTGCTTCTCATGATTGGCACGTCGCTTATCGTGTGCAGCCTCGATCGTGTGCTGCCGCTGTATCGCGCGTTAAGCAAGCAGCAAATCCGCAAGCATCTGAGCTTCATTACCCGTCAGAAATTGACGTATTCCGGCCCGATTCCTGTTGGCGCGGTACCGGGCGGACAGCCTGAAGCAGCGCCGGAGCAGGTATGGACGGAAACGGCCACCAAGGCGCTTCGGAAAGCCCGTTACCGCGTGTATACCGACGGTACGGCGCTGCTTGCGGAGAAATACCGGTTCAGCCGGTGGGGGCCCTACATCAATCATATCGGACTTATTATCTTTCTTGGTGCGGTGCTGATGCGAAGCATTCCAGGCTGGCATATGGATCAGCACATCGGGTTTCCCGAAGGCAAGCTGGTGAAAATTCCCGAGACGAATTATTATTTGAAGAACGAGAAGTTTACTCTGGAGTATTACAAGCCGGAGGAAATGTCAGCCGAGTTTCGTTCCAAGGGACTCGATGTCCCGAAAGTATACGAAACGAAAGCGACGTTATACGCCTGTCTGGCGGATTGCGACGATCCGACGAAGGAACCGGTGCTCAAGGAAGTGCATAAGCAAGACATCATCGTGAACAAGCCGCTTGAGTATCAAGGTCTGCTCGCTTATCAATTCGACTTCAAGCCATCGCCGATGCTAATCTCGGTCAAGCCATCGTTGAAGAATAAAGAAACCGGCGAAACGTATGGCAGCTTTGAACTCTCGATGGACAATCCGAAGGAACAGTACAAGGTCGGCCCGTACGAATTAAAGCTCAAAGCGTATTTTCCGGAATTCGCGCTGGATAGCAAAGGCATGCCGATAACGAAATCGAAAGACCCGCTGATGCCGGCTTTCGTCTTCACGATAACAGGTCCTGGACTGCAGCCGCAAGGGGAGCCTTACATGTACTTCCCGCGTCAAGTCGACAAAGTCAATTTCCGGCAGGATGAAATTAACGGAGCGCTCGGCGCGAAGCTGGAGCTTGCGGTCGGTTCGATGGAGAACGTTAAAATATCCGAGTACATCAGCTACTTGAATATCCGGGTTGACCGGGCGATGCCGTTCATTTGGATCGGCACCGCCATTTCGATGATTGGTTTGATTATGGGCTTTTATTGGAATCATCGCCGGGTTTGGCTGCGCATTGACGACGGCAAGCTGGCGCTCGGCGCGCATACGAATAAAAACTGGTACGGGTTGCGCAAGGAAGTTTCGCAGGTCCTCGCCAAAACGGGGATCGAGGTCGATCCGAATGCGCTCGAAAGAAGGGTGGAACAAGCGTGAGCAGCGCATCATTGCTGATAGCTTTCATAGTGTATTCGCTTGCATTGCTGGGATTCGTCATCGGCATTACAGGTAAAAAATCGGTTCAAGTGACGGACCCGGAAACGTACGTCAAGAAATGGGGCAGCATCGGACTGACGCTCACAATCGTCGGTTTTCTGTGTCATGCCACGTTTTTCTTTACCCGTTGGGCCGAGGCCGGACATATTCCGACGAGCAACATGTATGAGTTTATGACGTTTCTAGGCATGATGGTCGTACTGGCGTTCATTGTCGTATTCCTGATTTATCGGACTACGGTACTCGGCGTGTTCGCCCTGCCGGTTGCCATCATTATCATCGCCTATGCGTCGGTATTTCCGCACGAGGTGCAGCCGCTTATTCCGGCGCTGCAAAGCTACTGGCTGAAAATCCACGTGACGACGGCGGCGCTGGGCGAAGCGTTCTTCGCCGTCGGTTTTGCCGCCGGACTGATGTATCTGGTCCAGAACGTCAATTTCAGCAGCTCGGAGCGAAAGGACAGGCGTGAGCAGCGCGGTGTGGAATTCACGCTGTTCATCTTGGTGGTAGTCATCGCCTTCGTCGCGGCTATCTTCAGCTTTAACGGCTCCGGCTACAAGGCGGTGTTCTCCAGCAACGTCATCGTGACGGACGTAAACAACGTGGAACAAACCGTGAAACAGGAAACGACGTACGTGCTGCCGCCGCTGGTCGGACCTCATCAAGCCGAAACGGTGCAGATGACACCGTTCTTCGGGATGTCGGAGCCGCTGTTCGAAGCGCCGTCCTGGATGAAGGGCGCGAACGCAGGCAGGAAGCTGAACACGGTGATCTGGTCGCTGCTAAGCGGAGCGATTCTGTACGGGCTGCTCCGGCTTATCGCTCGTAAGCCGCTGGGCGCCGCGCTTCATCCGATGATGAAAGGGATCGATGCGGACGATATCGATGAAATCGGCTACCGCTCGATTGCCATCGGTTATCCGATCTTTACGCTGGGCGCCTTGATATTCGCCATGATTTGGGCGCATGAGGCATGGGGGCGCTTTTGGGGCTGGGACCCGAAAGAAGTGTGGGCGCTCATCGTCTGGCTGTTCTACGCAGCCTACCTGCACTTCCGGCTATCCCGAGGCTGGCAGGGGAAACGTTCGGCCTGGCTCTCGGTGATCGGATTCCTCGTCGTCATGTTTACGTTGATCGGCGTCAATCTGGTCATTGCCGGTTTACATTCCTATTCCGGCGTTTAAACGGGTTTGCCTTTAATTCCAGTTGAAGAGGAGATAGGCCATGACGGATATGAAAACGCACATCCTGGTCGTTGACGATGAAGAACGGATTCGGCGGCTGCTGCGGATGTACTTGGAAAAAGAAAACTACCGCATCGACGAGGCGGAGGACGGGGAGACGGCACTGCGCAAAGCGGTTGAATCCGACTACGATCTCATTCTGCTGGACGTGATGCTCCCCGGCATGGACGGCAACGAAGTATGCGCCCGTCTCCGGCAGGTCAAATCGACGCCGGTCATTATGTTAACCGCGAAGGGCGAAGAGACGAACCGCGTCCAGGGGTTCGAATCGGGCGCGGACGATTACGTCGTCAAGCCGTTCAGTCCGCGGGAGGTCATTTACCGGGTGAAGGCCATTTTGCGGCGTTCGTCGGTAACGGCCTATTTATCGAAGGAAGTCAATTCCAGCAACAACATCGTGTTCCCGAATTTGGTGATCGAGCACGATGCGCACCGGGTTACTGCAGGCGGGCAGGAGGTGGCGTTGACGCCTAAGGAATACGAGCTGCTTCATTACCTTGCCGTCTCGCCGGATAAAGTGTTCTCGCGCGAGGAATTGCTGAAGGACGTATGGAATTACGAGTTTTTCGGCGATTTGCGCACGGTCGATACCCATGTGAAGCGGCTTCGCGAGAAGCTGAACAAAGTGTCGCCGGAGGCCGCCTCCATGATTACGACCGTTTGGGGCGTAGGCTACAAGCTCGAGGTGCCGAAGTAACGTGTTTATATTCAAAAGCGTTGTCGGCAAACTGTGGTTGACCATCATCGGACTCGTTGTCGTCGTGCTGTTGACGCTCAGCGTCTTTTTGTTCAAATTTATTGAAACGTCGTTCCCGAAGTCGAAGGATCAGGTGGAGACGTTAAACCGGCTGGCCGTTAAAGTGGCGAGCGAAATATCGCTGCATAAAGAGGAACGCCGCTATTTGCAAGTCGTGAACGAGCTGCTGAACGCGCAGGAGGCCAGCGTGCTGGTCGTGTCCAAAGATTTTCAGGAAGAGACGCCGGTCGGCCAGCCGAACAACAGGCTGGTTCGGTATGACGACTTTTTCACCAAAAGCGATTTGCAAAAAGTGTTTGCCGGCGAAGTGGTCGACAACCGGAAATCAAACGTGGCGGCCCGTACTCCGCTGAGCAGCACGTATACGGCGGTCGCCGTTCCGTTCATGGATGAATCGCAAACGAACGTGGCCGGCGCGCTGATCATGTACCAGCTGACACAGTCTTCCGAAGAAACCCAGGCCTATGTGAAGAGGCTGTTCGTCGTGGTCGGGGTCGCCGGTTTTCTCATGACGACGTTCTTCGCTTTCTTCCTTCTGTCGCGCATTACGCGGCCGCTCTTGAATTTGAAGAAAGCGGCCGACCTGATCTCCGAGGGCGAATACGGCAGCCGGGTCCCGATCACGTCGTCCGACGAGATCGGCGAACTGGGCAAGACCTTCAACCATATGGGCGAGCAGCTTCAGGATACGATTAAAGCGTTGAGCCACGAGAAGGAGCATCTGGCAAGCGTTCTGCGCAGTATGGCCGACGCCGTCGTCACCTTCGATGCGGAGGGACGCGTCATCCTGACGAATCCGCAGGGAGAGAGGATCATCCGGGAGTGGAACGAGATCGATTGGCTGGATGACGGCGGGGAAACCTCGGGAGCCCAGTCGTATCCCCGCGGCGAATGGAACCGGATCCCGGGCCCGATGCAGCCGCTGTTCAAGAGGGTCATCGCGCAGCCTGGTGAGATGACTTCGAAGCTGCTCGTGAAGAGCGAAGTGTGGTCGGTCGTCATGGCGCCGCTGTATTCGCAGGATCTCGTGCGCGGCGTCGTGGCCGTCATGCGCGACGTCACGGAGGAGCACCGGCTTGACAAGCTGCGCAAGGACTTCGTGGCCAACGTGTCGCACGAGCTGCGGACGCCGTTGTCGATGCTGCAGGGCTACAGCGAAGCGCTGCTTGACGACATCGCGGCCACGCCGGAGGAGCGTCAGGAGCTCGCTCAGGTGATCTATGACGAATCGCTCCGGATGGGTCGGCTCGTACGCGATTTGCTCGACTTGGCGAAGATGGAAACCGGCAACATGGAGCTGCATCTCCGGGAGCTCGATGTGCATGCCTTCATCAAGCGGGTGCATCGCAAATTTGCCGCTTTGTCCAAAGAAAAGGGCGTCTCCATGACGTATGCGCTGCCCGAGCTGCCGCTGACCCTGGCACAAGCCGACGAGGATCGCCTGGAGCAGGTGCTGACGAACTTGCTCGACAACGCGCTGCGCCATACGCCATCCCGGGCGGAGATTCAAATCCGCGCTTCGGAGACACAGCTGCGCGGGGAAGAAGCGGTGCTCATCGAGGTATCCGACCAGGGCATCGGCATTCCGGCCGAGGATCTGCCTTTTATTTTCGAACGCTTCTACAAGGCGGACAAAGCCCGTACACGCGGCGCATCGGGGGGAACGGGTCTGGGCTTGTCGATCGTCAAAAACATCGTAGAAGCCCATCAGGGCACGGTACAAGCGAAGAGTCAGCCAGGCCAGGGAACGACATTTTCTATCATCTTACCTTGCAAAAGCGGTAAAACATAACAAAAACCCCTCCGGTTCGCTTCCGCAGGGGTTTTTGTTATTGTTGAAAAACCGTACATATTCTTGTTGTTCGTGGAACAATCGGGACTTACAGGGAAAGCTCGTGAATATGGGTTAATTCCGGGAGCTTCGCCAGCTGTTCGAGTACGTCCGGCGGTGTTTGCTTATCCGTCGTCAAGACCATGATCGCCGATCCGCCGATCACTTTACGGCCGACCTGCATGGTAGCGATATTCACGTCGTTGTTGCCGAGCAGCGTACCGACTTTACCGATAATTCCCGGCTTGTCGTTATGGGAGATCAACAGCAGGTTGCCTTCCGGCGCGATATCGACCGGGTATTGGCCGATTTGCACAATCCGTTCGCCGTAACCGGACAGGAGCGTACCGGCCACCGTGCGTTGTTCGTTTTTCGTTTTTAACGTGACGGACAAGAGATTCGTAAACGTTTTGGACGAGGACGATTTTTGAACGACGATGCTGATGTCGCGCGTCTTGGCCAAATGCATCGCATTGACGATATTGACGCCTTCCAGCTGGTTCTGGAGCACGCCTTTTACAATATAGCGGGTGAGCGGGGACGTATCGACGTCCGTTAAATCGCCCGCGAAGTTGACCGTAATTTCGCTGACGGCGCCGTCGATCGTCTGACCGAGGAACACGCCGAGCTTCTCGCCCAGATTGAAGTAAGGCTGCAGGGCGTTCAGCACGTTTGCCGGTACCGGCGGCATGTTCACCGCGTTTTTGAACGGCTCGTCACGCAGGATGTGCAGCACTTCTTCGGATACGTCGATCGCCACGTTCTCTTGTGCTTCTACAGTGGAGGCACCAAGGTGCGGAGTTACGATGACTTTCGGATTATTCAGGAACGGGTGATCGGCGGCTGGCGGCTCCGATTCGAATACGTCGAAGGCGGCGCCGGCTACGATGCCGGTATCGATCGCTTCGATAAGCGCCATTTCGTCGATGATGCCGCCGCGTGCGCAGTTGATGATGCGCGCGCCTTTTTTCATAATTTCAAATTGCGGGCGGCTGATCATGTGGCGGGTTTCGTTCGTCAACGGCGTGTGTACCGTGATGAAGTCGGCTTTGGCGCAAATGTCGTTGACCGAACCGAGCTTCACGCCGATTTTCTCCGCGCGCTCTTCGGTCAGGAACGGGTCGTAGCCGAGCACTTCCATTCCGAATGCTTTCGCGCGTTTCGCTACTTCGCTTCCGATTCGGCCCATACCGAGCACGCCCAGCACTTTATTGCGAAGCTCGACGCCGACGAACGTTTTGCGGTCCCATTCGCCGCTGACGGTTTTCTTGTACGCTTGCGGAATGGAACGGGCGACCGACATCATCATGGCGAAGGTGAGTTCGCAAGTGGCGATCGTGTTGCCGTCCGGTGCGTTGATGACGACAATCCCGCGTTTCGTAGCGGCTTCGAGGTCGATGTTGTCGACGCCGACGCCGGCACGGCCGACGACTTTCAACCGGCTGCTTGCGTTCATGATGCGTTCGGTCACCTTCGTGGCGCTGCGCACGAGAATCGCATCGTAATCCGGGATAATGGCGACAAGCTCGTCCTCGGACAGCCCGACCTTCTTATCTACTTCCACATCCGGCGCATCGTACAGCAGTTGAATCCCCATGTCGCTGATTCCATCCATGACTAATACTTTAAACATTACATTTCCCTCCGTTTTTCCTTTTCTGTAAAAACCAAAAACTCCTCATCCCGATACGTCTAGCGTATACAAGGGACGAGGAGCTGATTCTCGTGGTACCACCCTAATTCGCCGCACGTTCACACGCGCGACCTTCATAGGTCTATCATGCAACAGACCGAGAATGGTAACGGCTTCTAACCGGCTGCAACTACTGATCGTTCGAGGCAGCAACTCAGGAGTGCTCCGCATATCGTTAACGTCCGGTTTGCACCGACCACCGGCTCTCTGTACGTTCCGCTTTATGCTTGGCTCCGTCATCGTTTGTTGAAATATGTCTCTTAAAGTTAATCCTACCTTACCATGTCATTTTTAGCCTTGTCAATAGGAGGGAGACCGATTTGTAATTTCGAAAATTTTGTGAAAAAATTGTTGTCCACATCCATTGCCGGCAACTGGGCTGCGGTTGCCGCGATCCGTATTCCGAAGTAAAATGTTAGCTGTACCTAAGCAAAAGAGCAGAGGAGGAGCGCTGACATGTCGTTCGATAGAATTGGTCCGGACGCGTTTAAACGGAAGCTGGAGCGCGGTGAGCTGGAAGGTGCGCTTGCCATCGATGTCCGCGAGCCGATGGAATGGGAGTTTTATCATTGGGATGAGCTGCAATTGATGCCGATGATGTCGATCCCGGAGCAGGTGGAAAGTTTGCCGAAGGATCGTCCGATTTACGTCGTTTGCGCGCATGGCGTGCGCAGTGCGAACGTTTGTCATTTTTTGAGCGAGCGGGGATTCGAGCATATGATCAATGTGGAAGGCGGAATGGCTGCGCTCGCTGCATTGAAAGGGTTTCAATACGATTGAATACGACAAAAAAACAACCTGCTCATAAGCTTGCAGCAGGTTGTTTATGGTTCGGACACGTTTAATTTGTTGTAAAGAACGGAAGCTGCGGCAGCGTTTCATTTCCGTAATATTTGTTGCGTAAGCGGAGGTAGTCGCCGGCCCGAACGGCGTCTGTGGCAAGCAGCATGTCGACGATTTGGGAGACTTCAGTCAAGTTCATTTTATTGGCTTGCCCGGAAGCGATCATATCGTCGATTCTTGCGCTCAAATCTTGAGGCGTAAACGCACGAAATTGTTTGCCGCTCATCATGAAGCCGGCCAAATAATCGTTCTTCACATTGAGCGATAACGCTCCCCATTCTTTGACGTTCAACGGCTTCGTCACGTCAATCGCTTTAAACTGCGGGTTCACGGTTTCGTTCCACTTGACGATCGCGTCGTAATATTCCTTCTCGGCTTTAAGCGCGAAGTTTTTCGCTTCGCCGAGGTAGGCGTCGGCCTGCAGCTGGGCGACCAGGTCCGGCCCGGACACGGAGTTGGCCTTGGACGTATAATTGCGCAGCGCTTCACTGAACAGCTTCAAGCTTTTCATGTAATCGGTATGCGCTTCCTTCAGCAGAGGAGAGGAGTCCGGTGACGACTTGGAGCCGAGCCCGTCGTAGGCGGCTTGCGCTTGTTTAGCTAAATCTTTAAGGATCAGCGACGCGTCCGCGGACTGATTGGTCTGCAAATCATCCATTTTTTCAAACCACGTTTTATGAAATTCCCTGTAAGGCTGATAAATGGTATGATAGAAGGACACCAAGTATTGCTGATGGTACGCGGTGAATCCGTTTTTTTCTTCATTTTGCTTCGCGATGAATTGTTCATATTGGGTCGTGGCGCGATCTTGTCCCATTTTTATCCCGTAAAAAAACGCCCCGAGAGCCACGACCAGCATAAAGATGAAGGTGATGGCGAATAAGTAGTCCGTTCGGTTCAACCGTTTTTCCATATCATATGCACCTCTAATCTTTTCCTCTGCTGAATAGTATAGGATAATTTGTCGAAAAAGGGAATCATCATGAAAAAATTCAACTTTAAGCAACTAAAGTTTCACCGGGTTAACATCCAGGAGATGAACGACCGTCTGCTGCTGATCAATTTGTATATTACCCAATTGATCGTTTTGCTGATCGCGGCTATCGTCATGTTTTTTCAGAAGCCGGACCTGCTATCGATGTTCTCCACCGCTCCGGGGGTGAGCATCGCCGTGTGGGGCGTGTTATTCGCCTTGGCCGTGCTCGCCGTCGATTTGTTCGTGTCACAATGGGTGCCGCCGGAAGTTACGGACGACGGGGGCATTAACGAGATGCTGTTCCGCAACAGGCCGTTGTGGCACATCGCCCTCATATCGCTCGTCGTATCGCTTTGTGAAGAACTGCTGTTTCGCGGCGCCATTCAGGCTTCCTGGGGTCCTTACTGGACAAGCATTCTGTTCGCGGCCATACACGTCCGATACTTGCAGCACTGGCTGATGACGGGTCTCGTCTTCAGCATCAGTTACGGACTTGGCTGGATTTATATCCAAACCGGATCGCTTTGGACGCCGATCGTCGCCCATTTTCTCATCGATTTCACGATGGGGTGCATTCTAAGGTACAGGAGAGAGTCATAAATGAGCGTCAAACGCATCCTAGCCGACCGGCCTCATACACAGCCGGAATCGGGAACAAGGGCGGGGTCCGATGTTCCCGAGGATCATTATTTGCCGCCGCGCAAAGTGGTCCATCCGACAGAGAAAGAAAAATGGCTGCGTTTCTTTTATCGGTCGCTGCTCTGGATTTTTGTACTGCTTGTCGCCGGACTGCTGGTGTGGGGCTGGCAGCGGATCAATGCATAGCCGTATCGATGGACTGCGGATCGACGAATGTGTATCCGCGTTCTTCCAAGCGGGTTAATAGCGTATCCAGCGCTTCCGCGGTCCAGGGCAGCTCGTGCATCAAAATATTGCTGCCGGGTCGAAGCTGCTCGAGAACGTTTGCGACAACCTGCTCGGGACTGTTATTTTTTACCGTCATTTCCCAGTCCTTGGAGCCGTTGGACCACGTCATGTACAGCAGCCCCTCCTCTTTGGCTTTAGCCCTGACTTCCTCGCTTCCCGAGCCGAACGGCGGACGGAAGAAAGCCGGGGCTTTCCCCGTAATCGCTTTTACCGCTTGCTGCACATCTCCGATTTGCCGATCGACCTTCTCTTTGCTTTCCTTCTTCAGGTCGATATGATCCCAAGAGTGATTGCCTATCGTTTGTCCGCGCTCGTCAAGGAGCTTGACAATATCCGGATGCTGTTTAATCCGGTACCCGTTCAGGAAAAAAATCGCTTTCGCTTTATGCTTGTCGAGCGTATCCAGCAGCGAGCGGTTAAGCTCCAAATCTTTGGGCCCGTCATCGAACGTAAGAAGCACGACTTGTTTCGTGTGCGCGGCCGCGTCTATCGGAACGATATCGTACGTTTTCGGGTTCATTCTGTAAGTTTTAGCCGCGGGCTGAGGGGCGGCAGGGTCCGGCTTGTCGAGGTTGCTCGTTGCGGCAGTCTCCCCGGAGCGGCTGCCGCCCGGGACGTTCGGTGTGTCGGAAGCGGCCGGGGTTGTCGGCGCGGTCAAATCAGCGTTCCGCTTAGAGTCCGTAGCCGCCGGGGCTGGAGTTTGCACAGGCGCCGCTGCCGGCTGCGAATTCGAGCAGGACACGACGAGCAGGGCGCTCAGCGCGACCGCTGCTGAGAAGGTGAACCGGATCTTGTGAGTCATTGTCGTTTTCAAACTCCCGTCTTCGTAATAGTTAACTGACTTCCTGATTTTATCATGCATGGTTACCCTGCTCCTAGCGGAAAATATAATCGTACACCACAACAATGGAGGGATGGCTATGAGACTGGGAGCATTTTTGTTCGGCGGGCTCGTTGGGGCTGCTGCGGCGATTTATGTGGCGAACAAGACGAAACCTTTTGCGTGGTCGGCATGGACTGGCAGCGATTTGGCCAGCAGCTTCTTGAACGCGACCGGCAATCAATCGGGCAACTCCAAGAAGAATACGGCAGAAGCGCAGCCTTCTTTCAAACAAGCTTCGACGACTACCGCGAGTGCGGCAAAATCGAATAAAAAAGAGACGGCGATCGATGAAGATTTGTTCAAGGCCGACGGCCTGAACAAGGTCGGAGATATCGTCAACCAGGATCCGAAGCTGAGAGCGGCGGTAGACGAAATTATGGCGGGCAATTCGCAGAAAAGCGAGCAGCGCGCGCACTAATACGGTAATCACTCACACATTTTCGATTGCAATCGACGCGGAGTCGTTCCCAAGCGGGACGTGCTCCGTGTCTTTTTATGTTTTTGCCTATTTTTCAGAGGGTAACCGTTCTTTTCTTGCGGGTTTGTGATATAATAGTCGTAGCATGGAATACAAGCTTTTCTTATCCATGTCCAAGGACCGCAGAAATCGGGCCTGCCCTAATTCAGATGCGGTTGTCGTACGACCCACGGCACACCTTTATAAACTAAACTTCATAAGCTGTTATTAAAGTCGGCAAGGGAGGAATCCAGTATGAAAATGGAGCGTTTAAGTCAGGACAAGATACGGATATTCCTCACATTCGATGACTTAACGGAGCGCGGCATTCAGAAGGATGACATGTGGCGAGAAATCCCGAAGGTTCATGAGCTGTTCAGCGAAATGATGGATCAAGCTTATATGGAGCTAGGATTTGACGCAACCGGGCCGCTTGCCGTGGAAGTTCTCGCTATGCCGGCGCAAGGAATGATGGTCATCGTAACGCGGGGGAAAATGAACTTCAATTCATCTGACGATACGCTGGAAGACGAACTTGAAGAAGAAGTGTACGAGCTGGAATTAACGTTGGATGAGACGGATCAAGTAACGTATGCGTTTCATGACTTCGAAGATTTGTTGAGGCTCGCCAAAGTCATCGGACCGATGCTGACTGACGGAGGAACGTTGTACGCTTACAAGAACAAGTGGATCCTGCTGCTTGATGCAGAACCGATGGACGAGAAGAAGCTGCAGTCCGTCGTGGCCGTGTTGTCGGAATACGGGGAAGCGACTTCAGTTACGCAAGCGGTGCTGGAAGAATACGGCAAGACGGTTATCGCCGAGGACGCCGTCGGAACGCTTTGCGCTAAATTTCAATAAAGCTTTATCGGGAATTACCGTTTCCATGCATAAGATACATGGTAAAGCATTCGCAAAAACGATCTGTTTTTGAGGAATGCTTTTTTTGCGGGGAGGAACTAGACAGGTGAGCGGAACGAACATGAGCGCGGCGAAGCCAACTTTCGACTTGGAAGAGCTGGTGTCCCATTATCAAAAACAGCTTCGCGATGATGCGAACCATTATTTGCGGCGCAGAGGCATCGAGAATGAAACCGTCGAGCAGTACCGAATCGGCTTCGAGCCGGGCAAGATCGGATTTTACGTCCAATCCGGGAAACTGGGCGATTACTTTGAGAATCGGATCATTATCCCGATCGTGAATAAAGAAGGCGTTCCCGTCGATTTGATCGGACGTACGATCGATAACCGCGAACCCAAATATAAGACGCTGCTCGGGATCGAAGATTATTTGTTTAATGAACCGGTGCTCGAGCAGGCGGAAGATGTCATATTATGCGGCGGCATCTTCGATGTGCTGAGCTTGGCGCAGTCCCGACTGCCGGCCGTCTGCGCTTCGGCATGGATGAGCTTCAAGGATGCTCATCTGGAGAAGCTGCGGGATAAGCGGGTTTTTATTTGCTTGGGCAACGACGAGCTGGGGCGAAGGGAAAGCGCGAAAATCGAAGGTCAGCTGCAAGGGATCAGCAAGCAAACGTTTATCGTCAATTTGCCCGAGTCCATTCGGGATGTGAACGATTTCTTTGTACGGGTGCAAAATCCGCTCGACACCTTCATGCAGTTGCTGAACGAAACGATGGAGGAAGCGCTGCTGCTGCCGATTGCGCCCGATGTGAAGAACATTACCGCCTATACGGAAGAATATATGAAACGTTACCGCGGCCAAGTGTCCGGTATTACGACGGGAATCGCGAATCTGGATGAAGCCTTGATCGGCGGACTTCGTGCCGGGCTGTATTTTATCGCAGGAGGGGCGTCTTCCGGCAAAACGATGCTGATGAAGCAAATTGCCGACGAGATCGCTTTCTCGCAAATCCCTGTCGTATACGTGTCATGGGACATGACGGCTTTCGAGCTGTGGGCCCGCAGCATCGCCCGGATTATCGGTACAGAGCCGCATCGCGTGCTGAGCGGCAAAGCTTCGCCGGACGAAGTGAGCCGTGCGAACAAGAAGTACGCATTCATCAGCAAATGGATGTGGACGATCGAGTGTTCGCTGGAAACATCGATGGACCGGGTGTTCGCTACGATCGAGAGGATCGCAAGCATCGCCGGCCGGACGCCTGTCGTCTTCATCGACCACTTGAACCGCGTGCCTACGACCGGCTTGCAGCGGCAGCCGCAATCGGTCGCGGAGCATCAAACGATGCTGGCCTATGTGCTGAAGCAATGGTCCAGGGAGTGGGGAGGGCCGGTGCTGGCCGCGATTCCGTCCAACCTGGGCTCCGAGAAGCTGCCGGAAGGCGTAGAAGCATCTGCGGATGTCATCCTCGGCTTGAAGCACGGCGAGCCGGAAGAAACGGACGGCTGCGTCGTAAATTGCGCGCTGGAGCTGCTTAAGCATCGCAACGGCCCGCTTGCCCGGGTACCGCTTCGCTTTAACCAGCGAGAGGCGAGGTTTGAAGCCGTAACGGAGGCCGGTAAGGCTGGCCCCGTCGCACCGGAGGGTGCGTAAAGGCTTTCGATCCGCTAAGAGGTGATGGCATTATACAACGAAAATGACTATAATGAACTCATGAAGGAAACCGAGGATAGGAGGGATCGCACCTGAGCATACTGTCACTTCTGATTGCAGCCGTTGCGCCGGGTGTCGCCCTGCTGTCCTATTTTTATTTGAAGGACCGGTACGATCCGGAGCCGATCTCGTTCGTGCTGAAGCTGTTTTTCTTCGGCGTGCTGCTCGTCTTTCCGGTTATGGTGCTGCAGCGCACCCTGGTGCAAGGCTTAGGCGATCATCCGTTCGTGTTTTCGTTCCTTACCTCATCGCTGCCTGAGGAATTTTTCAAGTGGTTTATCGTCTATTTTATTATTTATAAACATACGAATTTCGATGAGCCGTATGACGGTATCGTGTATGCGGTCGCCGTATCTTTAGGGTTTGCCACCTTGGAGAACGTATTGTACGCTTTTTTGAATGATTACGACTTCACGGCGCTTCTGATGCGCGCCTTCCTGCCGGTATCGGGACACGCCATGTTCGGCGTGATGATGGGGTATCATTTCGGCAGAGCCAAATTTTCTTCCGACCGAACGAGCAGGCATTTGGCGATGGCATTTTGGCTGCCGTTCTTCTGGCACGGCGTGTTTGACTATACGTTATTCGTCTCCAAAAATTACTGGGTCTGGTTCATGATCCCGTTAATGACGTTCTTATGGCTGCGCAGCTTGTTGAAGGTGAAACGAGCCAACGCCAAATCGCCGCTGCGGATGGCGACGCGTGAGGAGCGGGTTAAAATTTAGGTCGATTGTCAATAATAGGTAGCAGCCTATTATATAAAGAGACCCGGAGGACGCCCCATGAACGCCCTAAATTCGCGTGTTAAAGTCATTATTCGCTGCAATTTGTGCGGCGAGAAATTTATTTTGAGAGGCCGTAAAGAAAAAGGGAAAATCGATACGGGTTTCAAACAGTGCATTTGCAGCAACGATCATGATTTCGAAATCGAAATGAACGATTTTTAATCGGTAGAAAAAGCCGGCCGCGATGGCCGGTTTTTTTGCATGCACCGCATCTTGCATAAAGCAACTGCCTTCAGGCGAAAACTAAGCCCAAGTTTGGCTGAAGAAGGGAGATTGTTCGCACATGTACAAAAGGCTAAGCATCGTGATGTTTCCGATTTTGCTCGTGGCTCTTATCGGAACGGGTTTCTGGGGGTACTTGGAGCATCAGGAGAAAAACTCCGTCCTGATCAAGGCGGAAAATCAATATCAGCGTGCGTTTCACGATCTTTCGTTCCATGTGGATAAGCTGCATACGGAGATCGGCAATACGTTGGCCGTTAATTCCACCTCTCAGGACGCGTATAAAAAAGGGTTGATCAACGTATGGCGCATTACGAGCCAGGCGCAAAACGAGATCAGCCAGCTGCCGCTAACCCTGCTTCCTTTCAACAAAACCGAGGATTTTCTGGCTAAGATGTCCAATTTCTCCTATCGTGCGGCGGTTCGCGACTTAAGCAAGCAGCCTTTGACGGATGACGAGCTGAAAACGCTGAATACGCTCTACGAGCATGCGACGCAAATCTCCAAGGATCTTCGCGAGGTGCAGTCGACCGTTATGGCGAAAAACCTGCGCTGGATGGATGTTGAGCTGGCGCTGGCCTCGGAGAAAGAACCGCAAGATAATGCGATTATCGACGGTTTCGCCACCATGGACAAAAAAGTGAGCGAGTACCCGGAGATCAATTGGAGTCCCGCCGTCATGAGCATGTATCAGAAGCGGGATATGAAGATGTTGTCCGGTTCGGTCGTGACGGCTGAAGATATCAAACAGAAGGCTGCACAATTTGTGGGCGTGCAGGACCCGAACGCCGTTCAGGTGGTGGAGAACGGGACAGGAACCGAATACGAATCGTTCAGCGCCTCTGTAGCCAAGCCGGGCACAAACGACGGCGTACACATGGACTATTCCAAAATCGGAGGGCAGCTGCTATGGTATAACGCTTCGCGCGACGTGGCGACCAAGAGCCTGGACCTTCGGCAAGCCCGCGATATCGCGGCGCAATTTCTGGACGAGCACGGCTATGGGAATATGACCGCGGTCAGTTATGACGAGTACGGCAATGTGGCCAACATCACCTTCGCTTCGCGCAACGGTGACGTTATCAATTATCTGGAGAAGGTTGCCGTTAAAGTGGCGCTCGACAATGGAGATGTGACGGGACTTGAGGCGACCGATTACGTGTTTGGAAAGAAAGAACGCCAGCTCGCCGCCCCGAAACTGACTCCAGAGGAAGCGAGGAAGACGTTAAGTCCGAGCTTTAAGGCGGAAAGCGTCCGCCAGGCGCTCATTCGTAACGATCTCGACGAAGAAGTGCTATGCTACCAATTCATCGGTCGGGTCAACGGAGGCTTATACCGGATCTACATAAATGCGGACTCGGGCGTCGAAGAGAAGATCGATCAAATTCGCACTGAAGAAGCGCAGGTAGCCCGGCAATAACAGGACAGAAAACCCGGAATCCAATCCGGGTTTTCTTTATGCAAGCCAAGCGCCACGAGCGCTGCCGCCAGGGTGAAGTCCCTGAATATTCATGCTTCCCATATTTTCCTGGCGTGATATAATAGTAAGGTGGTACTAGTTCCAAAGAACTGCCAATCATCCTTCAGGAGGTGTGCAACGTTGCTTCCGAAAGTCAATCAGACTTTATATATACAAGTCAATTCCATCGACGAAGAAGAGGCGAAGCAGGAATATAAATCCAGAATCGCCGACATCACGGACGCCTATATTAGCATGGAAGTGCCGATCAGCGAGCAGTCAGGACGGTTGAAGCGGTTGTATTCAGGAGACGAGATGTCGATTTATTACTTGACGGACGGCGGGGTGAAAAATTATTTCAACTCATCGGTGCTCGGTTTCACCGATGACGTCATACGTCTTGTGCACATTAAGAAGCCCGAGCCGGAATCGATCACGAAGGTGCAGCGCCGCAACTTTCTGCGCGTGCCGGCCGAGCTTGAGATCGCTGTTAAGTACTCCGATCAGTTTCAATTCGTCTCGATGACGGACGATGTCGGCGGCGGCGGGATTTCATTCTTGTGCGACGGTTATATTCCGGTCGGGTCGGGACAGATGGTGAGCTGCTGGCTGCTGGTGCCGTTCAAGAACGGTCAAACTGAACACGTCCCATTCAAAAGCGAGATTGTTCGCGTGAAAAAGCTCGAAACCGGCAGGCAGCAAGTCATGATGCGATACTCGGAGATTTCGGACCGCGATCGTCAGAAAGTCATTCGTTATTGCTTTGAGCGGCAGCTCGATTGCCGCAAAAAATAAATGCATAATTTTCCAAACGCCGGGGAAACTAGCCGCATCCCAGAGGCGGAGTGATTCGAATGAGCCGAAAGCATGATAAACTTGCAAGCCGTAGGTACGAAGACCTTTTCTTGTTGTTCTCAAAACGGGTGGAGAGAGTTTTGGCGATCGTGCTGATCGTGCTGCTCTCCGCTACCATATGTGCTCAGGCCATTCTGCAAATCCCGTACTTTCGGCATTTGCTCGTGAAAGTGGAACGGCTGGAGGGGAATCCGTACGTATCTTCCCGGACGAAATAATTCGATAAGGGGTAGGCATGGAGGCCCTGTTTTGCATTTCTGAAGAAAACTATGGTATAATTTTCTACGTTCGAGGCTTCGGCCTGTTTTTTTTTCAGATCGCTCGTCCGCTTTAACGGGTTAGGAGGCCGCAACTTGGAGAAGTTTAACATCGCAATCGACGGTCCGGCCGGCGCTGGCAAAAGCACCATTGCAAGGCTGGTGGCGGGTAACCTAGGTTTTGTTTATGTCGATACCGGTGCGATGTACCGCGCTGTGACATGGAAGATTCTAGATGAAGGCCTGGGTGACGAACAAACGGCGGAGATGATCGCCCTTACGAAGCGAACCGATATCCGCTTGACTCCGGGTGAGAACGGCCAGACCGTCTTTGTAGACGGACGGGATGTAACGGGCCTCATTCGATCCGCAGAAGTGACGGGCAATGTTTCGAGAGTTTCCTCCATTGGGGAAATCCGAGAGGTGCTGACACGTAAGCAGAAGGAAATGGCGGCGGGCAAGGGAGTCGTCATGGACGGCCGGGACATCGGAAGCCATGTACTGCCGAATGCGGAAGTAAAAGTGTTTTTGACGGCAAGCGTGCGGATTCGAGCGGAGCGTCGATTGAGAGAAATCGCCGATACGCAGCCGGACGTTTCGCTGGAGCAGCTGATGCAGGATATTGCCGAAAGGGATCGAATGGACGAGCAGCGCGAAGTTTCGCCCTTGAAGAGGGCGCCGGATGCCGTGTTGATCGATACTACCGAGATGACGATTCCGGAAGTGGTGGATCGCATTTTGGAGCTGTGCAAGAGCCGTATCGGTGGAGGGAAGTAGGATGCTGTATCGTTTTTTACGCGGTGTGTTTCGCTTGATGTTCTCGGTCATGTTCCGTTTGAAGGCGGAAGGGAGAGAGAACATTCCGAAGGAAGGCGCCGTCGTATTGTGCGCCAATCATACGAGCAATTGGGACCCCCCCGTTCTTGGGAGCCTGCTTGAACGTAAGGTGCACTACATGGCGAAAGCCGAACTGTTCGAGCTTCCCGTGCTCAAGCAGGTGCTGCCGCGCATCGGAGCGTTTCCGGTTAAGCGTGGCGGAGTCAGTAAGGATTCGATCCGATTGTCGCTGCAATTGTTGAAGAATGGCGAGATTATCGGCGTATTCCCGGAAGGGACTCGAAGCAATGCGGGAGGCATGGGCAAGAAGGGAGCGGCAAGCCTGGCGCTTAAATCGGGCGCTACCGTTATTCCGGCGGCCATTATCGGCAATTATTCGTTATTTCGTCCGATGAAAGTGGTGTACGGCCCAGCGGTCGATATCAGCGAGTTTGCGGATGCGGGTTCCGAAGGTTTGGAGCAAGCAACCGACAAAATTATGACGGTCATTCGCGAGATGGTTCGTCGTCACGAATCGAAATGAGAATTCGTGGCATACTTAAGAAATGATAAAAGAAGTAATTTTTTCTAAAAATAAACCATTACATGTCGTTAGGTTGTTAAGGAGGGTATTTGATCATGTCTGAAGAAACCAAAGTTGATCAAGAAGTGCAAGCTGCCGAGGTATCCCAAGAGGAATCGATGGCGAACGTCAACATTCTGAAGAAGGGCGATATCGTCACAGGCAAAGTCATTAAAGTCGATTCCGAGCAAGCGGTTGTAGATGTCGGCTATAAGTACGACGGCATCGTTCCCGTACGCGAATTGTCGTCCGTACAAGTGGACGACGCGACGCAAGTCGTTGAAGTGGGTCAGGAAATTGAATTGAAAGTCATCACGATTAACGATAATAAGGAAACGCTTGTGCTGTCCAAACGCGCGATCGAAGGGGAGAAAGCTTGGGAGAAGCTTGCTGCCGACATGGAGAACAAAACGATCCTTGAAGCGAAGGTCGCGGAAGTGGTCAAGGGCGGTCTGGTCGTAGACGTCGGCTTGCGCGGCTTCGTACCGGCATCCATGGTGGAGCGCAACTTCGTCGAAGACTTCAGCGACTACAAAGGACGTTCTTTGCGCCTGCGCGTCAAAGAGATGGACCGTGAGAAAAACAAGGTCATCCTTTCGCAAAAAGACGTGTTGGATGAAGAATTCGAAGCGGTGAAGAAAGAAACGCTGTCTAAGCTTACGGTCGGACAAGAATTGAACGGAACCGTACAACGCTTGACGCAGTTTGGCGCATTCGTGGATATCGGCGGCGTTGACGGCCTGGTTCATATTTCCGAAATGGCTTGGCATCACGTCGAGACACCTTCCGAAGTTGTGAAAGAAGGCGATCAGGTCAAAGTACAGGTGCTGAAGGTCGATCCTGAGAACGAGCGGATTTCCCTCAGTATCAAGGCCACGCAGCCTGGCCCTTGGCAGCAAGTGAAGAACACCATCAAGATCGGCGACATCGTGACCGGTACCGTGAAACGACTCGTACAATTCGGCGCATTCATCGAAGTGGCACCAGGCGTTGAAGGTTTGGTTCACATTTCTCAAATCTCGCACCGTCATATCGGGACTCCTCATGAAGTATTGAAAGAAGGCCAGCAGGTTCAGGTTAAGGTGCTTGACATGAACCCGGACGATAAGCGCATCTCCTTAAGCATCAAGGAAACGGAAGAGGCGCCGGCCCGTGAGGCGAAACCGGAGCGCGAACGCGGCGAGCGCGGACCGAAACGCGAAAGAGAATCGGTCTCCCATGAAGAAATGAACGGTTTGAACTTGACGCTCGGCGAGCGTTTCGGCGACAAACTGAGCAAATTTAAATAAGCTAGCGATTGATGGAAAAGAGGAGTCTAGGGTGCGCATACCGCGGAAAATGGAGCATGTCCATCATGCTTTGCAGCTTGGTCAAAGCGGATTGAACGGCTTTGACGACATCAAGCTGATCCACAATTGTCTCCCGGATACTTCGCTTGAACGCATCGCATTGCAAACACGGATCGGCGAACTCACCTTGAGTTCGCCGATTATTATTAATGCGATGACCGGCGGAGCACGGGAAACGGAAGAAATCAACCGCGAGCTCGCTATTGCGGCCAGGGAACAGGGACTTGCCATGGCCGTCGGCTCGCAAATGGCAGCGATCAAAAACCCGGAGGTCGCTGCCAGTTACCGCATTGTACGAGAGATGAACCCCAATGGTATCGTGTTTGGCAATTTGGGCAGCGAGGCGACGCTCGAGCAAGCGCTGCAGGCGGTCGACATGCTGCGGGCGGATGGGCTGCAAATTCATCTGAATGTCATGCAGGAGCTGATTATGCCGGAGGGGGACCGCGTATTTACCGGTATGCTGGAGCGGATCAGTCGGATCGTGAGCGAAGTCGGCGTTCCCGTTATGGTGAAGGAAGTCGGCTTTGGCATGGCACGGGAAAGTGCGGAAGCGTTAATCGCAGCCGGCGTTCAGATGATTGACATTGGAGGAACGGGCGGCACAAATTTTGCTGCGATTGAGAACGCCCGGCGGGATTCGGCACTTGACTGGCTGAACGACTGGGGTATGAAAACGAGCATAGCCCTTCTAGAAGTGCTGGAGGCGGCGCGCCGAACAGGGACAGACCGCGTGGATGTGATCGCAACCGGAGGCATCTCTAACGCGCTTGACGTCTGCAAAGCGCTTGTATTGGGGGCTTCCGGCGTAGGGATGGCGGGTGCTCTGCTCAGGACGCTTCGTACGCAGGGCACCGAAGCCTTGATCCGACACATCGAGACGCTTCATGACGACCTGCGGTTATTGATGACGGCGCTTGGGGCCGGAACTGTAACGGCGCTGCATCGCGTGCCGGTCGTCATAACGGGCGAAAACGCCGTATGGTGTCAAGCGAGAGACATCGATATTCGCCAGTACGCTTCACGGCAAGGCTACTTCCAGCATTGATAAAATTTCATACAACCAGCCATACTAAGGAAAAAGAGAGGAATAAGCTTTTTCTGCGGGTGAACGCGAATGAATGCGGGTTATTTGTCCTTATTGCTCGTTGTCGTTTCTTTGATTTTATTCGCCAGTGGCTGGAAGGACATCATATTGAGAGGTATTACTCCTACGAGTCTACTTCTTTTTTTTGTTTCATGGATCCTGGCTTCCAGGGTAAGCTTCGCTTGGGGCCCTGTCACCGTGAATGGCGCGATCGGCGTCCTGATCTTGACAGGGGTGGTGACGGTGCTGCGTACGAAGGGAATGATGCTGAAGCTCCACGTGTTTTCGGTGGCCCTGTTGATGGGCTCCGTTTACTTTTTTCTTAGGGAGACGCTTCACTTAATGCCTTCGCTGATTGTCTGGAACGTCCAGGCGACGATGGCGCTGTTCATCGGGATCATCGACGCGGTTTTGCTTCGGTCGGCGGCCTTGCAGCTGGCGGCGCTCGCAGCCGCGCTGCTGATCGGCGAAGGCATGTACTTGTACGCACATCGGGATCAGGGAGAGCTGGTGTTCGGAACGCCGTCATTGTTAGACTTTTGGTGGTTAACGGCGTTTGCGGCCCGCGGTTATTCCCTGGGCCTAGAGTCGCTGCTCGCCGCAGGCAAAAAAACGTTGCGGCTCGTCACGGATACGTTGCGAACCCGCAAGCCTTAGCCGGGAATGACAGACGGCCTTGAGACGGGGGAGCCGACACCAACATCATCGCTAGAGCGCAGGAGGCAGCGACATGTGGACATGGATTGCAGACCAGAAGTTTACGGTGGGGATCGTGATGGGGGTGGTATTCGGCATAGCGGCCCGGTTGACGATGCTGCGAACCGATTACCGGCAATATCCGACTTACCCGCACGGCAAAATCATTCACCTCTCGCTTGGCGTCATTGCCGCCGGGCTGGGAGCTGTGGCCGTTCCCTCGCTGCTTGAAAAAAACTACACGGCCGTCACGTTCCTGGCCATGGCGGCACAGCAATTCCGCGACGTCCGCAACATGGAACGGCAAACCCTCAGCAAAATCGACAGCATGGAGCTTGTCCCCCGCGGATCCACTTATATTGAAGGGATCGCAATGGTGTTCGAGGGGCGCAACTATTTAGTGATCTTCACGGCGTTTACGACCGCGTTCTTCAGCATCATCGTGCCCTGGTATTGGGGATTTGTCGCGGGTGCAGCCGCCATGACGATCACCCAATATTTCAAGACGGGTAAAAATCTTGCACACATCGCGGATGTGTCGCTAGGTCATGTGCGTTTGGACGGCCCGAATTTATTCGTCGACGACATCTACATCATGAACGTTGGGCTCCAAGCCACCCAGAACGTCATACGCGAACGCGCGCTTGGACTCGTATTTACGCCGAAAAACAAAAATGCGCGAGTGACGCTCGCCAATCCGGGGCAAAGGCAGGCGATATTGCATGACGTCTCCACGATTATGGGCGTATATCGAGACGAAGGCGAACCTTCTTTGGTGCCTCTCGCCAAGCTGGACATGAAGGACGGCAGGCTGGCGGTGCTCATATTGCCGCAGGAGCAAGATGCCGAGAAAGCCCGCCGCGTCGCATTGCGCTCTCCGATTCTGGAAAGCGCGGTTCGCATGCCGAGCGAAGCGGATGTGCAGGAACATAACG
This sequence comes from Paenibacillus sp. EPM92, assembly GCF_016586185.1. NCBI lineage: Bacteria > Bacillati > Bacillota > Bacilli > Caryophanales > Paenibacillaceae > Paenibacillus > Paenibacillus sp. EPM92. Next base: position 66,450 of record NZ_BCPS01000080.1, on the reverse strand, counting down.
GAAAGGCGGGGGTGTGATGGGGCAAATCATGGCGGTTGTCACGCTGCATAAGGAGAAAGTCGGCGGGGGCGCTCCGATTTTCGTAGCCGAGAATGAACAGGATCAGCAGCAAACGGCATTTAAGCTGGAAAAAATATTGGATGCATCGGCGCACGATCTACAGAACGGCACGATGATTATCGTCAAGCATAGCGGAGGGAAGGAATAGCCCGTCCTTTCCATGTTTTACTTGTATCCTATATTTTGATATAATATCAAAGCCCAAAATGCTCAATTGCGTGCGCGAAAACGGCAGATTTGCATCGCTTTAGACATATTCAGTGTGTGGTTACGAAGGGAATGAAGTTCATGGCAAGGCCAGTCGTTGCGATCGTCGGCCGACCGAATGTCGGCAAATCGACGATCTTCAATCGGATTATCGGAGACAAAATAGCTATCGTAGAAGATAAGCCGGGTGTCACACGCGACCGTTTGTACGGACGCGGGGAATGGTTAGATAAAGAGTTCAGCATCATTGATACCGGGGGGATCGAGATCGAAGGCGAGGACGAGATTCTGCGGTCCGTCCGGATGCAAGCGGAGCTGGCGATCGAGGAAGCGGACGTCATCGTCTTTATGGTAGACGCCAAAACGGGTATGACAGCGGCTGACAGCGAGGTGGCCGAACTGTTGTACCGGGCGAAGAAACCCGTTGTCGTCGCCGTCAACAAAGTGGACAATTTGCAGCGCGTCGACGATATTTATGAGTTTTACAGCCTCGGCTTCGGTGAAATCATCGGGATCTCCGGCTCTCACGGCACCGGGATCGGCGACTTGCTGGAGGCTGTGACCAAACACTTTCCGGATTCGCAAGACGAGGAATACGGGGAAGACGTCATTAAGGTTGCGCTGATCGGCCGCCCGAATGTCGGTAAATCGTCGCTCGTGAATGCGATTCTTGGCGAAGAACGGGTTATCGTCAGCGATGTCGCCGGTACGACCCGTGACGCGATCGACACCCCGTTCGAGAAAGACGGTCAAAAGTACGTCATTATCGACACGGCCGGTATGCGCAAGCGCGGCAAGGTGTACGAAACGACGGAGAAATACAGCGTCATGCGGGCGATGAAGGCGATCGAAAGAGCCGATGTCGTGCTTGTCGTGTTCAATGGCGAAGAAGGAATTATCGAACAGGATAAGCATATTGCCGGTTATGCGCATGAAGCGGGCAAAGCGGCGATTTTCGTCGTGAACAAATGGGATGTCGTGGAGAAGGACGATAAGACGATGCACCAATTCACGCAAAAAATTCGCGATCATTTCCTCTTTATGACCTATGCGCCGGTCGTTTATTTGTCCGCCAAAACGAAGCAAAAGCTGCACAAGCTGCTTCCGGTCGTTGATCAGGTCGCCGAGCAGCACGCTCTGCGCATCCCGACCCATGTGTTAAACGACGTTATATCGGATGCGGTGGCCATCAACTCGCCTCCGACGGATAAGGGCAGACGTTTGCGCATCAACTATGCGACGCAGGTGTCCGTCAAGCCTCCGACAATCATTTTGTTCGTCAACGATCCGGAGCTGATGCATTTCTCTTACGAGCGTTACCTGGAGAATAAGATCCGTGCCGCGTTCGGCTTTGAGGGCACGCCTCTGCGCATCTTCAGCAGACGCAAGTCAGAGGAGGATTGACGGGTGTGACTCCAGTGTGGGGATGGGTTTCGATAGTGATCGGTTATTTGCTCGGGTCGATCAGCTTTAGCTTCTTGGCAGGCAAATGGTTGAAGGGCATCGATATCCGGCAGCACGGCAGCGGGAACGCCGGGGCGACGAATACGCTGCGGGTTCTCGGCAAAGGTCCGGGCATCGCGGTGCTGCTGCTCGATATGCTGAAGGGAATCGCCGCCGTTTGGATCGGATACGCGCTTGGCGGCGGAGATCCGCTTGTGCAAGTGCTTGCGGGTATGAGCGTCATCGTCGGTCACAATTGGCCGGTATTTTTCGGCTTCCGCGGCGGCAAAGGAATTGCAACGACGATCGGCGTTATGGCAACGCTTGCGTTCCTGCCGTCGCTGTACGCCGGCATTGCCGCGATAGCGGCTATCGCAATCACGCGTTACGTTTCACTCGGTTCGCTTCTGTTTACCGCACTATTACCGATTTTATTAGCCGTGATGGGAAAACCGGTTGAAATTTTGGCGCTCAGTCTGCTGTTATTTGCGTTTGCTTGGTTCCGGCACCGCAGCAATATTGTGAAGCTGTTAAAAGGTCAAGAAAACAAGCTCGGCGGCCGAAGACAGCTCTAATCTCAACACCGGAGGTGCATAAATGATGGCTCAAGCATCGAAAACGGCCGTTCTGGTAGCCGGCAGCTGGGGAACCGCGATCGCTTCCGTACTGGCGGAGAACGGACGTGACGTCGTGTTATGGTCTCGGAACACGGAACAAGTGCGCGAGATCAATACGAACCATCGGAACCGCCGCTTTCTGAGCGATGCGGCTTTGTCGCCGAACATTTGCGCAACCGAATCCATGGAAGAGGCGGTGACCGGTGCGGAAGCGGTTATCATCGTTTCGCCCTCGTCGGCGATGAGAGAAATCGCCAAGCAGTTGAATCCGTTTCTCCACCCGGATACGCTGCTCGTCCATGCGACGAAAGGGTTCGAAGCCGGCTCGTTGAAGCGGATGAGCGAGGTACTCGCCGACGAGCTTCCGCACTACGATGCGAACCGGATCGTAGTTCTGTCCGGCCCGAGCCATGCCGAAGAAGTCATCAAGCAATGTCCGACGACGGTGGTTGTCGCATCGATCGATAAGGAAGCGGCGGTACAGGCGCAGGACGTTCTCATTAATTCTTATTTCCGCGTCTATACGAATCCGGATGTCGTCGGAGTCGAAGTTGGCGGCGCTCTAAAAAACATTATCGCTCTCGGGGCCGGGTTGTCCGACGGTCTCGGCTTCGGCGACAACGCCAAGGCTGCGCTGATGACACGCGGTCTTGCGGAAATTGCCCGGCTTGGCACCGCTATGGGAGCGAATCCGCTTACGTTCGCAGGGCTTGCCGGCATCGGCGACCTGGTCGTAACCTGCACCAGCAAGCACAGCCGCAACTGGCGCGCCGGCTCGCTGCTCGCTCAGGGCTTAAGCCTGGACGAAGTGCTGCAGAGCATGGGGATGGTCGTGGAAGGCGTCAAGACGACACAGGCGGCTTACCGATTGTCGGAGCGGTTTGGCATTGCGATGCCGATCACGACGGAGCTGCATCACGTATTGTTCGACGGCAAGGAACCGCGTGCCGCCGTCGAGGATTTGATGGGGCGCGGACGGACGCACGAAATCGAAGAAGTGGCCGATTCTTCGCAAACGCCCTGGTTCAGGTAGGACTTCCGCCTACACCGACCGAAGCGCGCCAACATATAATAACTCAGACTTTCTCTTTAGCGTGTATAAGGGCTAAGGCGTTATTCCAGTCTGAGGAGGTTGTACCGTGGCCAATAAAAACATGTCGAAAGAAGTGCTCGGCGTTGTGAAGAAAAAAACCGGCAAAAACGTTTCGGAGAAAGATATTTACAAGCTGGCAAGCGGCGTGAAGCCGTCTACGATGCAAAGCGATGCCCAGCTGAAGCAGTTGATCCAGCAAGTTTCCAATTTGGTGAACGTGCCGGTGTCCGAACAAACGATGAATGAATTGATCCAGGCGATCAAAAGCAGCAAAATGAACGAGAGCAACATGGAACAGCTGATGAAAATGATCATGAAAAAATAGCGGAATATTTTACAGATTCATGGCATGAGCGGCGAATGCGGAGCGCTCGTGCCTTTTTTATGATATGATGAAACTATATTACTGCTGTTGGGTTGGAGGTAGAATTGACGTTATGTCTTCTTTGGACAAAATGTGGGCTTCGTTCATCGCCATCGGGTTGATGATCGTCGCTTCGCTGCTGATTACGTATGCGCGCACCCGAACGACCGGGGCATTGCGGGTGATCCTTTCCGTAATCTCCTTTTTGCTGTTTATTCCGATCCTCGTTTATATGATGGCATCGATGTTATAGGAGGAGAACGGGATGATTACGCTGAACGGACGTCGCGTGAAAAAAACGGTTGAGCCTGAGCTTGGCTATACGATACTGGATATGGCCCTGAAGCACGAAGTCGATTGGGGCTTCTCTTGCGTGCGCGGAACATGCTCGCGCTGCCGTTGTCTCGTAAGCGAGGGGCTGGACCAGCTGAACGCACCGACAGATGAAGAACTTGATAATCTCGAGCCAGAGGAGTTCGAGGAAGGGTACCGGCTCGGCTGCCAGGCAAAGTTGAAGCAGGCCGGAACGGTTGTCGTCACGCACAAACCTTATTTTTAAGCAGGAAGATGATGAGACGTTGAAATCAAATGGGGAACAACCGAAAGTAATGGCCAGGCCGATGATACCGGCGCTGGAAGCGCTGGAAGCCGCGCTTCGGCCGCTTGACGCGCTTTGGCTCGTTGGAGGCAGTACAGGGCTGCTGCTGCAGGGTGTTGCGCTCTCGGCGCAACCGCGCGACCTCGACATATACGTCGATCGCAACGACGCGTGCGGTGTTCACAGCGCGTTGACGGCTTATGCGAAGGACGAACAGGCAGAAAGCGAAACGGCGATCTATCGTTCCGTCTTAAGTCACTACGACATGGACGGCGTTCATGTCGAGCTTGTCGGCGGGTTTGAAGTGCGCGCGTACGATAGCGAATACCGGGTCGAGGCGCAATACTTGGCGTCTCGCTTCGAACGGACCTATACGCTTGGGAACGGACGCATCGTGCGGTTAATGCCCCTCGTGCACGAACTTATATTCAACGTGCTCCGCGAACGTCCGGATCGCTATGAAGCGATTGCGGCGGCATGCCGCAGGGAGGGCCGCGAGGCGCAGCTTGCAGGGTTGGCGGATTTGATGAACCGCAATCGGTTTGACGAGCGGCTTCGCCGGCGTCTATTTGCGCTGCTTGAATCTTGATAGTGGGAAGGAGGCTGGACCCGTGAGCGTTGAAATCAAGTTTATGCCGGACGGCAAGTCGACGCCTGCCAGGGCCGGCACAACGCTGCTCGAAGCGGCCCGGCGAGCGAAAGTCCACATACGGACACGCTGCTCAGGCAAAGCGGCCTGTTTGATGTGCAAGGTCTGCATTGATCCGGATGCGCAAACCGGGCTGCAGCCGATGAATGCAAACGAGCGCAACAAACTCGGCGGCCTTCAGGAGCAAGGATACCGCCTCGCCTGCCAAGCGAAAGCGAATGGACAAGCGCCGGTGATCGTGACCGTGCCGGAAGATCCGTTGAAGAGTGCGGTCCGCAAGCTGCTGGATCAGCAACAAGAGGAGGACTGGTGATGAAAGGTTGGATGCGGGCCGGCGGCTTGCTGTTCTTGCTGCTATGGATCAGCGGCTGTATGTACCCGAACGAATTGCGGAAAGAAAATCAATTGGCCAGCGGGGAGTACGTGCTCGTCGTGCAAAATGCCATCGATCAATATAAAGCGAAGACCGGCGTGCTTCCGATCAAAAACAGCGAAGAAACGACGCCGCTGTATGAGAAATATCCGATCGACTTCAAGAAGCTGAAAGGTCCGTACTTAAGCTCGGTTCCGGCGAATGCGTTCGAGAACGGGGGGACCGCCTTGTACGTGCTCGTCGATGTGGAAACGAAACCTACTGTGAAAATGATGGACTTGATATCGTTCCAGCAAACGGTCGAGCTGCAAAAGGCTGTCGACGATTACAAAGCGAAAAACGGGGGCGAACTGCCTCTTGGCGATGCGGCGGCCTCGGGCTTCCATTCGATCGATTTCGCTAAGTTGAATCGTAAGCCTGCCGATGTGCACAGCGTCTATTCGCCGAATGTGCGACTTTCGTACTTGCTGCACGATTCCGGTACGGTGACGATCGACTATGCCCCGGAAATCATGCGTCTAATCGACAAAAAGCAGCTGCAGACGAAGCTGACCAAGGAGGAAGACCTCAGGGCCCTGCTCGTTCAGGAATCTTACTTCGTGCCGGCACGATCGCTCGCCTACCGCTGGATAAACGGACAACCGACGCCGATTACGGCGCCGTAAATCGCAAACCTCTATTAACCTGACATTCGGGTGATAGGGGTTTTTCTTTTTCGTGGAGCTAGAATAACGGTCTGAAACTGAACATATATTTGTCAGGGATGAACCATAAGCCGCATATGCGGGCGAATTTAAAGGACAGCAGGGAGTGATCGAAATATTTTATAGAGCCTGTCATCATATTTTTAGCTGCCAAACATATAGTTGTACTAGTCCGAATCGTGTACGAGTTTCGTCTTAAACAACCTGTAGGAGGGATTCTCATTGGAAAAAGTGGATATCTTTAAGGACATTGCAGAGCGTACTGGCGGGGATATTTACCTGGGGGTCGTTGGAGCGGTCCGTACGGGAAAATCAACGTTCATTAAACGCTTTATGGAATCGATCGTGCTTCCGAACATACAGAACGAAGCCGACCGTATTCGGGCGACCGACGAGCTGCCGCAAAGCGCAGCGGGACGTACCATTATGACGACGGAGCCGAAATTCGTACCGAATAATGCGGTGCAGCTTCACGTCGCGGAGGGGCTGAACGTCAACGTGCGCTTGGTTGACTGCGTCGGATATGTCGTTGAGGGCGCCAAAGGGTATGAGGATGAGAGCGGACCGCGCATGATCAACACGCCTTGGTTCGATGAAGCGATTCCGTTCCAGGAAGCTGCGGAAATCGGTACGCGCAAAGTTATCCAAGAGCACGCCACGTTAGGCGTAGTGATTACCACCGACGGTACAATCGCGGAAATACCGCGCTCGTCGTACATCGACGCGGAAGACCGCATCATCAACGAACTGAAGGAAGTCGGCAAGCCGTTCATCGTCATTGTAAACTCGACGAAACCGCAAAGCGACAGCGCTTTGCAGCTCCGCAGCGATCTGCAGGCCAAGCACGACGTTCCCGTCGTAACGGTCAGCGTCGCAAGTATGCAAGAGGACGACTTTACATCCGTGCTGCGCGAGGTGTTATACGAGTTCCCGGTTCATGAGGTGAACGTGAATCTGCCGAGCTGGGTCATGGTGCTGGAGGAAAATCACTGGCTCCGTTCCAACTTCGAAAATTCCGTTCGCGACACGGTGCAGGACATTCGCCGATTACGCGATGTCGACCGGGTAGTCGGCCACTTCGAAGCGTACGAATTTATCGATAAAGCGGCGTTAGCCGGCATGAATATGGGTCAGGGCGTGGCGGAGATCGATCTCTATGCGCCGGATGAGCTGTACGATCGAATTTTGCAGGAGGTGGTTGGCGTCGAAATTCGCGGCAAAGACCACCTGCTGCAGCTGATGCAGGAGTTCACGCATGCGAAACGCGAGTACGATCACTTTGCCGAAGCGCTTGAGATGGTCAAGACGACCGGATACGGTATAGCGCCGCCGACGCTAGCCGAGATGGCGCTCGACGAGCCGGAGCTGATCCGTCAAGGCTCGCGCTTCGGCGTTCGCCTGAAAGCGACGGCGCCTTCGATTCATATGATTCGGGTCGACGTGGAGTCCGAGTTCTCCCCGATTATCGGCACGGAGAAGCAAAGCGAGGAGCTTGTTCGTTATTTGATGCAGGATTTCGAAGACAATCCGCTTAAAATTTGGGAGTCGGACATCTTCGGTCGTTCGCTGCATTCCATCGTACGCGAAGGAATTCAGGGCAAATTGGCGATGATGCCGGATAATGCCCGCTACAAGCTGCAAGAAACGCTTGGGCGCATCATCAATGAAGGTTCCGGCGGCTTGATCGCCATCATTTTGTAACGAAAATGCATAAAAAACTAGCGAAAATGCACCCTCACGGTGCATTTTTTGCAATTTTACTTGAAAAAGCGCTACTCCTGTATTACTATAAGGTTGATTTGTTAGGGAGAAACTAACATCTGATGTATATTTTTCGGGTAAACGGTTAACAAAGGAAATAAAGGATGATCGCTTATTTTTGGGGGGAGGTGAATCGCATGAATAAATCCGATTTGATCAATAAAGTGTCTGAATCCAGCGAGTTGTCCAAGAAGGACGCTACCAAAGCTGTTGAAGCGGTATTCGAAGCTATCTCCGAAGCGCTGCAAAACGGTGACAAAGTACAGCTCGTAGGTTTCGGCAACTTCGAAGTTCGTGAGCGTTCCGCCCGTAAAGGCCGCAACCCGCAAACCGGTGAAGAAATCGATATTCCTTCGAGCAAAATCCCGGCATTCAAGCCAGGCAAGGCGCTTCGTGACGGTATTCAATAAGAGTTCCGGACGAAAGCTTGCGTCTTCTACATAAGACGACCCTCAGTCATCATCGTAACACAATGCCCGAGGCGTTTGAATCGAATCGATTCGAGCGCCTTTTTGCTGAAAATCGGCGAACAACGGGACCGCCTGAATCGATGGTAAAGTGTTGCAAGAATGGCTATGGTCATAGTATAATCGTGATGCACGAGTGGAACGTGCGTGCTGTGTGTAGAACGGGGTATGGCGCAGTCCGGTAGCGCGCACCCTTGGGGTGGGTGAGGCCGTGGGTTCGAATCCCGCTACTCCGATAAAGCAAGCGAAAGAAGACCGCCAGCTTTGACGTATGAGCGCATACGCCGGGGCTGGCGGTCTTCTTTAACTGTTTTTTATGATGCAATAATTTGATGACGCATTCCCGCAGCAGATTTGCTATACTGATCTGGATTTGTTCACGGAAAAGGGGTTATAGAGTTGAAAGAGACGAATCTATGGACAAGATGGCTCCGGTCCAACGATTGGACGATGTACGGGATATTAGCTTCCATCTTTCTTGTCTGGCGGATCGGTGTCGTCGGCAATTGGACCACGGAATGCTGGATCCTGCTTCTCATTTGTTTGATGGGGGTGCGCAAAGACCAAATCGATGTCGATTGGAAACGATTTTTCGTGATCGGCATTCCGCTGCTTGGCATCTTATATTACTTTTACGGCTCCGGAAACGGATTGTGGTGGAAAATCGCCAACTGGATGTTCGAGAATAACCGTCATCCCTGGAATTGGGACGACGAGATGAACGCGATACCGCTGAACAGCGGAGGCTGGGCCCGCACGTTCACCCATCCGTTGTTGGATCGGGCGATGGTATGGGTTTATAATTACGGGTTTGTGCTGTCGCTATGGATCTGCATCGTTCGCAGCTACTGGACCAAGAGCGTGAAGAAGATGATGTCGTACGCATTATCGGGCCATCTGCTGCAGTTCCCGCTGATCCTGCCGTTCTACAACCTGATCTTGCTTCGCGAGGTATGGTGGGTGAAGGGACAACCGGATTTGCTGGGCCGCCAGTTCGCAACCGAAAACGATCTGCTGGTCAATGTTATGAACTGCTTTCCGAGCATGCACACATCGATCTCGTTTGCGATGCTCCTGCTTGCGCTTCGGGAGAAGGATCGCATCTTCAAATATATGATGGTGACGTACTGCTCCGCCATCATCTTCTCGACGATGTACCTGCAAATTCATTGGGTGCTTGACGTTCTCGCCGGGATGGCGTTTGCTTACGGCACCGTGAAGCTGGCCGACTTCTTCATCAAGCTCGCGATTAAGCTCGTGCCGGAGCGAATCAAGCGATCTTACAACCGTAAAGCCAAAGCGTACGTGAGCGAGTCCGCAGCCGCCTGATCGGGCGGTTCTCATAGCGGGCCGCGGACAACGGCGGTTGACAGCGCCGCTTTTTTTTGCATGATTAAACTTATCTATAGTGGGGCTGAAGGAGCGTGCGGGATGGAAACGAACCAAAACGACTATTTCATCGTGAAAGCGAAAGAGAACGGTGTGCAGGTGATCGGGTTGACACGCGGGCAGGATACCCGGTTTCATCATACGGAAAAGCTGGACAAAGGCGAGGTGATGATCGCCCAATTTACCGATCATACGTCAGCCGTCAAGATCCGCGGCAAGGCGGTCGTTCTCACGAAATACGGCACGATCGACACGCAGGAATAATTTTTCTTCGAAGGCGCAGGCATAGCCTGCTTTTTTTCGTTGTACAATGATAACAGACAGGCCATGAGTCAAGCGGCAGCTGGACTCCGTTGTAAGCGTCCTATAGGCGCGCAGCGTCAGCCGGTCGTCTACCTTCCTAAGGAGGAACGAGCCGTGATGAAATGGATCCCCCGTTTTGTTATGATGACTATCGTTGCTGCAGCTGTTGCCGTCGGTTTATCATACGTCATGAAGCTGGACGAAAGCGCTGGCGTATTTCGTACGGAGAAACCGGTGAACGTCTCGGAGTCGAATATCGTAGATGTCGTCGCCAAGATGCCGCTGCACTTGCGTATTCGGCGTGTTGAAGTGAGCCACAGCATCGTATCGATCGATCTGCTCGCCGTGAAGTCGACGGCTTCCGCCGATTTGATGCAGGATTTATATGAAATTCCAAGAACAATGTTCTCGGCTTCGAACAACGTCAATCAGGTGCTTGTCCGCGTCCTCGACGGATCGATAACGCAGGGAAGTCCGCAGCTGCTGGTCGCCACGGACGCGCGCCGCGATAAATGGCTGGCAGGCGAGCCGAGAATCGTCCCGAGGGGAGCCGAGGAGATTCAGTCTTATCTCGATTCGCATTACCGGATGACCTATACGCCGAAGTGGCAGGAACGCGTTTTTCAGAAGAGCTGAAGCCGTCATTTTTTCGGCCGGTTGTGAATATGCGAAACGATTCCGTTTATGCTATAATAATTTGGATTAAAGGAACTGGATTTAACGCAAGGTTCGGAGGCTTACATATGAATTCATACCGGATACCGGAAATCGCCAAACCATACATCGAGCACGACATGATCCGGCAGCATACGGATTTGCCGGTTTTTCCGGAATTGCGCGCGCGGCTGTTGTACGCATTCTTGAACAATCATAGCTCGCTTGCCGGTTACAGCGAGCTCTATACGCTAGTGACAAGTCTCGTGCAGCTAGGCTTGGACACTCACGATACGGTCAGTATCACCAACGACGACAAAGAAATAAAGTCGGCCAGGTCGCGTCAATTGAAGGTGCTGGCCGGCGACTATTTCAGCAGCCGTTTTTATTACTTGCTTTCTCACGCGGGGCATATTGATTTAATCGGCATTATCTCGCGCGCGATCTGCGAAGCGAACCGGTTAAAGATGAATTCCTACCTGCTTATGAAGCAGTTTAAATTGTCGGCCGACGATTACATCGAGCAATCGGTCGATGTGAAGACCCAGTTGTTCTTATCGTTCAAGGCTTTATTTGCCGAAGGCGTCTATCCGATGTGGGCCGATCTGCTGCGATTGTTTACGCGCTGCGAAGTGCTGCTTCAGGAAATTATTCGTTCCGAATCATCCCAGCAATACCGGGAGAGCTGGGGTTTTTGGCATGTGCTGCAATGGGGGACGAAGGAAGAGAAGAAATTGCTGCAGACGGACGAGCCGGATCCCGCGAAGCTGCGATCGATTTGGATCAAATACAAGGTGACGCCACAGCTCTATCAACTGCTGGAAGGCTGTATGAAGGAGCTGCAGGACAAACTGCAAACGGTAGAACCCGACAAGTGGGGCAAGGAATTGCAAGCGATCGGCGAGACATTCCGTTCGTTCTTGAACGCGCCTAGGGCGACACAAGAAGTTTGAGGTGACAAGGATGGAAGGCAAAACGAAAGAACAATTCGTTCATTCCGTATTTGAAAGCATTGCGCCCAAGTACGATTTGATGAACGACATCTTAAGCTTTCGCCGGCATAAGGCTTGGCGGAATTTTACGATGCGCAAGATGAACGTAAAGCCGGGAAGCACGGCGATCGACTTATGCTGCGGGACATGCGACTGGACGATCAGTCTGGCGGAAGCGAGCGGTACCGGCTCGATAGTCGGACTCGACTTCAGTCAAAATATGCTCGACGTCGGCGCGGACAAAATCAAGCGGATCGGTTTGGACAAGCAAATTCGCTTGGTTCGGGGCAATGCCATGGAGCTGCCTTTCGAGGACAATACGTTCGATTATGCGACGATCGGCTTTGCGCTGCGCAACGTACCTGATCTGGTGAAAGTGATCGAGGAGATGCGGCGGGTCGTCAAGCCGGGCGGTATGGTCGTTTCTTTGGAGCTGTCCAAGCCGACATGGCAACCGTTTAAATCGATTTATTATTTTTACTTTCAGCAGGTTCTCCCCCTGCTCGGCAAGCTGATTGCCAAGCGTTACGACCAATACAAGTGGCTGCCCGAATCGCTTATCCACTTTCCGGATCATAAGCGGCTCGCGGAAATTTTCCGCTCAACCGGGTTAACCGACGTTCAAGCCTATCCCCTTACGGGGGGAATTGCGGCTCTGCATATCGGCCTGAAACCGCATGGGGCAGCACGATCCGAGGGAGATTGAACAACATGTGGAGAAAGACCCGAATATTTATGGATATGATCAAGATCGAGCATACGCTGTTCGCACTGCCCTTTGCATTCATGGGCGCGCTGCTCGGCTCGGTCGTGAAATTTCAGCAGCTTCCGTCGTGGGGCCAAATCGGCTGGATTTTGCTGGCGATGGTCGGAGCGCGAAGCGCTGCGATGGGATTAAACCGAGTGATCGACAAAGTGTTTGACGCACGCAACCCGCGTACGGCCATGCGGGCCATTCCGGCAGGACTGATCTCTTCGAAAGAAGCCATCATTTTTATTATTCTCTCGTTCGTCCTGTTGTTCATAGCGGCCGCACAGTTAAACCCGATTTGTATGAAGCTGCTTCCGGTTGCCGTATTCTTCCTGGTGTTTTATTCGTATACGAAGCGCTTTACGTGGGCTTGTCACTTGTTTCTGGGCATGGCGATTGCGCTGGCGCCGCTCGGGGGCTGGGTGGCGGTCACCGGTGAGATCACGCTGACGGCTATCGTCTTCTACATCGCCATCATGTTTTGGCTGGCCGGATTTGACGTGATCTACGCTTGCCAGGATACGGAGTTCGACCGGAAAGAAGGACTTCATTCGATTCCGAGCCGGTTCGGCATACCGAAAGCATTGGTTTTGGCGCGCTTGTTCCATGTCATTACCGCCGTAGGCTTGTTAAGCCTGTTTTTCTTAACCGAGCTGACATGGGTTTATTTACTCGGCGTCGTGGTTTCGTTCGGGTTATTGTTCTATGAACATTTCATTGTCAAACCGAACGATTTAACCCGCGTGAACACGGCATTCTTCACGATGAACAGCGCTTTAAGCATGGTTATGTTCGCCTTTACGTTCATTGATTTGGTGGTGCATACGGCATGAGCAAGCCTTGGGTTATCGGCATCACGGGCGCCAGCGGTGCGATTTACGGCGTACGGTTATGCCGTTTTCTGCTTTCGCAAGGGGAAACGGTGCATTTGATCGTAACCGATGCCGGTTGGCGGGTATTGAAGGAAGAACTCGGCTGGGATGCTTCGAAACGGCTGGACACGCTGAACCGGCAATTCGCGGAGCTGCCCGGAACGCTTGAATATGCGCCCAACCAGGATATCGGCGGGAAGACGGCCAGCGGTTCCTTCCTGACGAAAGGGATGGTGGTCGTCCCCTGCTCGATGGGCACCTTGGCAGGGATTGCAAGCGGAGCATCGGACAACCTGCTGGAACGGACGGCAGACGTCATGTTGAAAGAAGGGCGAAAGCTGATTCTGGTTCCTCGCGAAACGCCGCTGCATGCCATTCACTTGGAAAATATGCTGAAGCTGGCCCGCCTCGGGGTACGCATATTGCCGGCGATGCCCGCTTTTTATCAGGGCCCTCAGAGCATGGACGATATGGTCGACTTTATTGTAGGCAAAGTGCTGGACGGCATGGAGATCGAACATCAATTGTACAAAAGATGGGGTATGCCACATGACGATAAACCGCAGGCCGATCCGGATCGGCCGAATTGATTTCACGAACGTTTGGCCGTTATTTCATTATTTTCCTTTGGACGCTTTCGGGAATCAAGTGGAAGTGATGCAGCAGGTGCCGACGCAGCTGAACCAGGCGATGGCTAGAGGTGAGATCGACATCGGCCCGATTTCGTCGTTCGCCTACGGCCAGCAGGCAGCCGATTGTTTGCTGTTTCCGGACATGTCGGTCAGCGCGTACAGCCACGTGCATTCGATCCTGCTGTTCCACCGCAAGCCGCTCGAACAGCTGGACGGCGTGACCGTTGCGCTGCCCACAACCTCGGCTTCTTCGGTGAATTTGTTGAAAATCATCCTTAAGAAGTTTTATCAAGTGGAACCCGTGTACGTGTATGAGGCTCCGATCTTGGAAACGATGATGAACATGGCCGACGCGGGCCTCTTGATCGGGGATCATGCGATTCGTTCGAGTTGGGAAGACTGCGGCTATTACGTGACCGACCTGGGAGCCGAGTGGACTCGCCTTACGGGACAATGGATGTCGTTCGCCGTGTGTGCCATCCGTAAGAAGACGGTGGAAGAACAGCCGGAACTGGTGCGTTCCATCTATGAAGCATTCCTGGAAAGCAAGCGCAAGTCGCTCGCCGACTTAACTCCGCTCGTTCGGGAAGCCCAGCTTGCGATCGGGGGCACTTCCGAGTACTGGCATCACTATTTCTCCAATCTTAGTTATGAGTTCGGACCCAAGCAGTGGGCCGGGCTGCAGCTTTACTTTCAATATGCGGCGGAGCTCGGATTTCTGGATCACGAAGTTCCGCTGCAATTATGGGAAGATACTTCGGTAGCACGGGTGACGGAATGAAACTGTTGGATTTATACGCTAAATTAAAAAAAGATATCAACGTTATTGAAAAAGAGCTGGAACGAAGTATCGACGTCGATCATCCGCTGCTGCGCGACGCATCGCTGCACTTGCTCAAAGCGGGCGGAAAGCGGATACGGCCCGTCTTCGTGCTTCTCGGCGGCAAGTTCGGCACGTACGATCTGGAACGGATCAAGCATGTCGCAGTCCCGCTTGAGCTGATTCATATGGCCTCGCTCGTCCATGACGATGTGATCGACGACGCCAGCACGCGGCGCGGTCAATTGACCGTTCGTTCCAAATGGGACAACCGGATTGCGATGTACACCGGCGACTATATATTCGCCAAAGCGCTCAGCATCGTGACGAAGCTGGCCAATCCGGCTATCCATCAGATTATGTCCAAGGCGCTTGTCGAGATGAGCATCGGCGAAATGGAACAAATCCGGTTTTTCTATCACACCGAGCAGACGGTACGCGACTATTTGCTGCGCATCAAGCGGAAGACGGCCTTATTGCTGGCGATCAGCTGCCAGCTTGGCGCGATGGCTGCGGAAGCGCCCGATCGTACGGCGAAACTGTTGTACAAGTTCGGCTATTTCACCGGCATGGCCTACCAGGTGCGCGACGATCTGCTCGATTTGTGCGGCACCGAGAAAGAACTCGGCAAGCCGCCGGGCAGCGACATTAAGCAGGGCAACATTACGATCCCGGTCATTTTCGCGCTGCAAAATCCGGAGCTCCGGCCTGATCTTCTGCAGGAGTTGGCGAGAATTCAAGCTTGCGACGGTCAGACGGATGTCAGCCGTTTTCTCGATATGATTCGGCAGAGCGAAGGCATTTCACGCGCGGAAGCGCTCGCTTCGAAATATATCGATAAAGCGATCGGGGTTTTGCAGGAATTGCCCGACATTCAGGCGAAGAAGGATTTAGTCGGCATTGCGCATTTCGTAGGAAACCGCACCTATTGAAGCAAAGGACCGAAGGAAGGGCGAAGCTCAGGTAGGACGCAGCTTAACAATCGAGAGGAGAGGGTTAGGATGGAGAGAACGTTTTTGATGATCAAGCCGGACGGAATCGAGCGCGGATTGATTGGGGAAATTGTGAAGCGCTTTGAGCAAAAAGGGCTTCAACTGATAGCCGCGAAGCTGCTGCAGGTGAGCCCGGAGCAAGCGGCGACGCATTACGCGGAGCATCGCGGGAAAGACTTTTACGAACCGTTAATTCAATTCATCACGTCCGGGCCGGTGTTTGCGATGGTATGGCAGGGCGACCGCGCGATCGCGTTGTCCCGCAGCCTGATCGGCAAAACCGATGCGCTGGAAGCGGCGCCGGGCACGATTCGCGCCGATTATTCCGTACATACGCGATTAAACTTAATTCATGGCTCGGACTCTCCGGAAAGCGCGGAGCGCGAGATCGGCAACTTCTTCCGCCCGGATGAAATCGTAGCTTATACGAAAGCCGTTCAGAAGTGGATTTAAACACGAGGTGGAGTTGACGGGATGGAAGACCAAGATTTCCTTTTATTCATCAAAAAAGTGAAGGATTATACATCCATCGACTTGGCGCAGTATAAGGAAGCCCAGATGAAGCGCCGTCTCACTACCCTGCGGATGAAAAAGGGCTACCCTACGTTCGCGGCTTTCTTCGATGCTATGACGAAGGACAAGGCGTTGTTTTACGAGTTTTTGGATCGGATGACGATCAACGTGTCGGAGTTTTGGCGCAATCCGAACCGCTGGGAAGTGCTCGAGCAGCGCTTCTTGCCGGAGATGCTGAAGAAAACGCGCAGGCTGAAATGCTGGAGCGCCGCCTGCTCGACCGGCGAGGAGCCTTATACGCTGGCGATGATTCTGGATATGCAGAACGCTTTGTCGGACAGCACCGTCATCGCCACCGATATCGACGAAGGCGCGCTGGACAAAGCGAAGCAGGCGGTTTATTCCGACCGCTCGGTTCGCGACGTGCCGGCGAAATATTTGCAGCAATATTACAAACAGGACAACCTGACGTTCCATATCGTCGATTCCTTGAAACGAGGCATTAGGTTTCAAAAGGGGAATTTGCTGACCGATCCGTTCGAGACGAATTTCGATTTGATCATCTGCCGCAACGTCATGATTTATTTCACGGAAGAAGCGAAGCATTTGTTGTATCAGAAATTTGCGAACGCGCTGAAACCGGGGGGCATCTTGTTCGTCGGCAGTACGGAGCAAATTTTCAACCCGGGTCAATACGGGATGGAGTCGGCGGAAACGTTCTTTTATCGCAAAGTGTAACCCGTACGTGAATAAAGCTTTCCATTCGATCCCATACTAGGAATATAATGCGTCTGAGGCGGATTGCCTGGCGGCAGCAGGAGGGCTCGAATGGACAAGCGAAAAGTGATCACCGCCTATAGGCGGGGGATTATTACCATGCAGGAATGCGCGCAAATTCTCGGAATCGATTCGCCGCAAATTATGGGTATGGTCGACGATCCGAAAAGCAAGGAAGGCGACCGGCCGCTTCGCAAGAAATCGGTTAACGGCTGAGAAGGCAGGACAAGCAGGCGGCAACATGCGCTAGCCCGGGGGAGATTCCTCGCAGGCGGCGCATTTTTTGTATCCGCATTTCCTTGTCAAAGGGACAAGCCTATACTATAATTAGGCAAAGGAATGGAGTACATAAAAGCGCTAAAGCGTCCGATATGCGCACTTTAGCGCTTTTTCGTGGAACGAAAGGGGAAAAGCACGTGAGATATTTAACAGCAGGAGAAACGCATGGGCCGCAGCTGACGGCTATCATTGAAGGATTTCCGAGCAACATCAATATCGATTTTGAAGCGGTCAACTTCCAATTGGCCCGCAGGCAGAAGGGGTACGGCCGCGGTCGCCGAATGCAAATCGAGAAGGATACGGCGAACATCGTCGGCGGCGTACGCCACGGCAAAACGACCGGAGCGCCGATTGCCCTTGTCGTCGAGAACAACGATTGGAAGCATTGGACGTCCGTGATGAACATAGAGCCGATCGAAGGCAACGATGAAACGAAACGCCGCGTGAACCGCCCGCGCCCGGGTCACGCCGATTTGAACGGCGGCCTGAAATACAACCAGCGCGATTTGCGCAACATCCTGGAGCGCTCCAGCGCGCGCGAAACGACGATGCGCGTGGCGGTAGGCGGGATGGCCCGCGAGCTGCTGAAGGAGTTCGGCATTAAGGTAGCCGGACAAGTGATCCGCATCGGCGAAGTCGAAGTGAAACGCCAGGAACTGCCGATTGACGAGCTGATCCGCATCACCGAGGAGTCGCCGGTTCGCGTCACCGACAAGGAAGCGGAAGCGCGGATGATCGCCGCGATCGATGCGGCCAAGAATGATGGGGACACGCTCGGCGGTGTGATCGAGTGCATCATCGAGGGAGTACCTGCCGGTCTCGGCAGCCACGTGCAATGGGACCGCAAGCTGGACGGCCGGATTGCGCAGGCTGTGCTATCGATACAAGCGTTCAAAGGCGTCGAATTCGGCATCGGCTTTAAAGCGGCCGAACGTCGGGGTTCCACGGTGCATGACGAAATCATGTTCGAGGAAGGCCGCGGCTTTTACCGCGCAACCAACCGCGCCGGAGGTTTCGAAGGCGGGATGACAACCGGCGAACCGATCGTCGTACGCGCCGTGATGAAGCCGATCTCCACGTTGTACAAGGCGCTGCAGAGTGTCGACATCGATTCGAAAGAAGCGTTCACGGCGCAGGTCGAGCGCTCGGATACGTGCGCGGTGCCGGCGGCCGGCGTGATTCTGGAGAACGTCGTCGCCTGGGAAGTGGCGAGCGCGTTCATGGAGAAATTCGGCGGTGATTCGCTGGAGGAAATCCGCAACAACTATAACAGCTACTTGGCGCAGATCAAGAGCTACTAAGCAGGTGAGTCGGAGAATGATCAGAGAGCTTACAGTGGACCTCGGAGACAGATCGTATCCGATCTATATCGGGCAAGGGCTGCTCCAAGATATTGCCGTTTATTTAACGAAACACGGGATTTCCAAAGCGTCTCCGCTGTTAGTCGTTACGGACTCTCATGTAGCCAAGCATCATTTGGCTGCGGTTCAACAACGTCTGGAGCAGGACGGCTTTCGAACGGCTGTTCATACCGTCGCTTCCGGCGAGAAGTCGAAGTCGCTGCGAGTGCTCGAAGACGTTGTGACGACTTGTCTGCAGGCGGGTTTGGACCGCAAGTCGACGATCATCGCGCTGGGCGGAGGCGTCGTCGGCGATTTGGCCGGATTTGTGGCGGCCAGTTATATGCGCGGCATTCGCTTCGTGCAAATCCCGACGACTATTCTGGCCCATGACAGCAGCGTCGGCGGTAAAGTGGCGGTCAACCATCCGCTCGCCAAAAATATTATCGGTGCGTTCCACCAGCCGGAGCTCGTATTATACGATACGACAACGTTGGGAACGCTTCCGGATCGCGACGTTCGTTCGGGTTTGTCCGAGATGATCAAGCACGGCTTGATCTGGGATGCCGAGTTTACCGCATGGTGCGAGGACAATGCCGATCGTCTCGTCGGCTTAGACCCGGAAGCGCTGCAATACGGCTTGTACAAGGGATGCAGCGTCAAAGCCGCGGTCGTGTCCCAGGACGAGCGGGAGAACGACCTGCGGGCGATTTTGAACCTTGGCCATACGATCGGACATGCGCTGGAAGCGGTAGCCGGATACAATGAGCTGCTACACGGGGAGGCGATCTCGATCGGGATGGTCGGCGCGGCCATGTTATCCGTGCGGCTCGGCAACCCCGAGTCCGTGTATACGACGACCGAGCGCATTTTCCGCAAATTCGGCTTGCCGACGCGGATTCCGGCGCATTTCGATACGGATGCCATTATGCGCGCAATGATGCACGATAAAAAGTTTAACGAAGGCAAGATGGTCTATATTGTCCCAACCGAAATCGGCAAAGTGGAAATTAACAAAAACGTATCTGCGGATCTCGTTCGAGACATCGTGGATCGCCTAAAACAGGAGGCTTGACGGCATGTTTGTACGGGGAGTTCGCGGTGCGATTACGGTGGAGCATAACGATGAGAAAGAAATTTTGTCGGCAACGAACGAGTTGCTGAATCAAATCATCCTCGAGAACGGCATCGTTCCGGATGAGATTGCCAGCGTGTTCGTCACCGTTACGCAAGACTTGACAGCTACGTTCCCGGCGCGCACGATACGTCAAATGGAAGGCTGGGAGCTTGTTCCGTTGATGTGCTCGGTGGAAATTCCGGTGGAGGGCGCCCTGCCCAAATGTATCCGCTTGATGGTGATGATCAACACGGACAAGAAACAGGATGAAGTGAAACACGTTTATTTGAAAAATGCGATGCGTTTGCGTCCGGACTTATCCAAATTGACAAAATCATAATTGAGGTAGTATAGTTGAAAGTAATCAGCCGGCGAGAGTCGCCGGGTGCAGACGAGCCGAGTAGAGTATAGCCGAGTTTAGCAGAGATGAGTCGAGTCCTAGCGTAATGAATCATGCGACCGAAGCGGAGCGCCCAGTTGCAGACAGACCTGATGAGTTTTCATTAGGCTCTTTCCTTGCTTGTTTTCGTTCGCGTACCGTGGTTCGCTTTTTATGCATCGAAACCTGCTGAATACCGCCTCTACGTTCGCGTAGAGGCTTTTTATTTTGCATCTAACGGCACAAGTTTTGTCCAAGATGAGTGGAAGACGAGTAGAGGAGAGATGAAGCGATGTACACACCGGAAGCCAAAGAGGTCATCCGTCTCGCGAAAGAGTATAACTTGATCCCTGTGGCCCGCACGTTAATGGCCGACACGGAGACGCCGATCCGCGTGTTCCAGCACTTTTACGAAGAACGGCGTTCGTTCCTTCTGGAAAGCGTGGAGGGCGGTGTGAAGTGGGCGCGTTATTCGTTCATCGGAACGGATCCGTTCATGATGATTCGTGCGAAGCACGGCGAAACGGTGATCGAAGGGCCGGAAGGGACGAAAACCGTGCAGGAGAAGCCGCTCGAAGTGCTGAAAGGCTATCTTCGCGGCTTCCGCAGCCCTTCGCTGCCGGATTTGCCGCGCTTCACCGGCGGTGCAGTCGGCTTCTTCGGTTACGATCTGCTGCAGTATTATGAGAAGCTGCCGAAGCATCGTCACGACGATATGCAGATGAACGACATCGAATTCATGTTCTGCGATCAGGTTATCGTATTCGATCACTTCAAACAACAGCTGAAGGTTATCGCCAACGTTCACGTGCCGCAGCATGGCACCGATGCCGATATTATGGCCGCGTATGAAGCGACCTGCGCGAAAATCGAAGCAACGATCGAGCGGCTTCGCCGGCCGCTGCCGGCGCTCTCGATGTCGCACCGGGCGATTCCCGACGAAGTCGAGCTTGGCGAAATCAAGTCGAACTTGACGAAGGAACAGTTCATCTCGAACGTGAACCAGGCGAAAGAATACATTCGCGCCGGCGACATTTTCCAGGTGGTGCTGTCCCAGCGGTTCGAAATCGAAACGAAAGTATCGCCTCTTCAAGTGTATCGCATTCTGCGGACGATGAATCCGTCGCCCTACATGTACGTGTTGAAAATGGACGACGAGGTGATCGTCGGCACCTCCCCCGAGCTTCTCGTCCGCGTCGAAGATGACAAGGTGGAGACGCGGCCGATTGCCGGCACGCGGCCGCGCGGCAAGACGCCGGAGCAGGACCTGGCGCTCGAACAAGAGCTGCTTGCCGACGAGAAGGAACGCGCGGAGCACTTGATGCTGGTCGATCTCGGTCGGAACGACATCGGACGCGTGTCCGAGTTCGGTTCGGTCACATGCGATACCTTCATGCAAATTGAGCGTTACTCGCACGTTATGCATATCGTTTCGAACGTTACCGGGAAAATGGCCAAGGATAAAGATTTCTACGACGCGTTCATCTCCTGCCTGCCGGCCGGTACCGTCTCCGGCGCGCCGAAGCTGCGCGCGATGGAAATCATCGCCGAGCTGGAGAATGAAGCCCGCGGAGCTTACGCCGGAGCGATCGGGTATCTTGGCTTTTCCGGCAATTTGGATACGTGCATTACGATTCGCACGATTATTTTCAAGAACGGCAAAGCTTACGTACAGACGGGTGCGGGAATCGTGTGGGATTCCGTACCGGAGAGCGAATACCAGGAGACGGTCAATAAAGCGATGGGCATGCTGAAATCGATTCGTGTGGCGGAAGCGGTATTTGCGCCGGAAGCGCGCGAGTTTGCATGGATCAATCACGATTATTACGAGTAAGGCGAGCGAAGCTGAGAGGAGCGGATACGAGGATGGAAACGGCGACATTGACGGTGCAGCAAGCGATCCAAAAGATGATCGGCTTGCAGCATTTGACGAGAGCGGAAGCGCGCGATGTGATGGACGTCATCATGGAAGGCGAAGCCACGGCGACACAGATCGGGGCGCTGCTGACCGCACTGCGGATAAAAGGCGAAACGATCGAGGAAATTGCCGGCTTTGCCGAGACGATGCGCGCCAAATCGAACCGCGTGCAAACCGGGCAGACGAATCTGCTCGATACGTGCGGGACAGGCGGGGACGGTGCCGATACGTTCAACATCTCGACGACAGCGGCGATCGTAGCGGCGGCCGGCGGCATCCGCGTAGCGAAACACGGCAATCGTGCGATGTCCAGCAAGAGCGGCAGCGCGGACGTGCTGGAGGCGCTCGGCGTCAACATTCAATTGAATCAGGAGCAGGCGGCTTTGTGCCTGGAGCGCGTCGGTATTTGCTTTATGTTCGCGCAGCTTTATCACCAATCGATGAAGCATGTTGCCGGACCGCGCCGGGAGCTGGGCTTCCGTACCGTCTTCAATCTGCTCGGGCCCCTGACGAACCCGGCCGGGGCGGACCGGCAGGTGCTTGGGATATTCGACCGCGGCAAGACGGAAACGATTGCCCACGTCATGCAGGCGCTTGGCGTGAAGCGCGCTTTGGTCGTCGCCAGCCTGGACGGTCTCGATGAAATCAGCGTCTCCGACGCGACACAGGTGACCGAGTTGAAAGACGGCGACATTCGCACGTTTGAAGTGACGCCTGAAGAGCTGGGGCTGTCTCGTTATAAGATGAAAGATGTTGTCGGCGGAGACGCGAAGACGAATGCGGGCATTATCCGCGATATCGTATCCGGCAGCCGGGGCGCATGCCGGGATATCGTGCTGGCTAATGCCGGAGCTTGCTTCTATGTAACCGGCAAAGCCGACTCGCTCCGCCATGGGGTAGAGCTGGCTGCAGCGGCGATAGACAGCGGCGCGGCCAAGCTGAAGCTGGACCAACTAGTTCAATTTACGGGAGACGTGAGCCATGTTTCTTGATCGAATCGTTGCGACGAAACGCGAAGAGGTCGCTTTATTAAAGGAATCGGTAACGATCGCCGAAATGGAGAAGCAGATCGCCGGTCTGGCGCCGTGCGCCGGGTTCGAGCGCGCGTTAAGTACGGGCCGGAGACGCCCGATGGGGCTTATCGCGGAAGTGAAGAAGGCCTCGCCTTCCAAGGGGTTGATCCGCGAGGACTTCGATCCTGTCGGTTTGGCGCAAGCCTATGAAGCGGCGGGAGCGGATTGCATCTCCGTATTGACCGACGCGCCGTACTTTCAAGGCGCAAACGATTATTTGAGCCGCGTTCGGCAGGCGGTGAACGTACCGCTGCTGCGCAAGGATTTTACGATCGATCCGCTGCAAATTTACGAAGCCCGCTGCATCGGAGCGGACGCGATCTTATTGATTGCGGCCATTCTGACGACGGAGCAATTGCGCGACTTCCAGGCGATTGCCCGTTCGATCGGACTGGATGTCTTGATTGAGGTGCACGACCGCGAGGAGCTGGATCGCGTGCTGACGCTTGGGCCATCGATGGTCGGCATCAACAACCGGAACTTGCAAACGTTCGTCACCGACCTTGTGACGACTGAAGAGCTCGTTCGCTATATTCCGAGCGGTGTGACGGTCGTCAGCGAAAGCGGCATTATGCAGGCGGCCGAAATCGGCCGGCTGCAATCGGCAGGCGCCCATGCGGTGCTGGTCGGTGAATATTTCATGCGTCAGCCCGACGTAACGGAAGCGGTGCACGGCTTGATGGGCCCGCTGAGCGGCGCTGCGTTGTCCAAGGAGTGAGCGGAAGATGGCCTTGGTGAAAATATGCGGGCTGCAAACGCCGGATTTGGCTGCCGAGGTGGCCAGGCTCCCCGTCGACTACGTCGGCTTCGTGTTTGCCCGAAGCAAACGGCAGGTGAGCGCGGCGCAGGCGGGCGCGATGATCGCCGCGATGCGGGAAGCCAGCCCGGAGAGGCGCGTGAAAGCGGCCGGCGTGTTCGTCAATCCGGCGCTGGAGGAATTGGATGCCGTACTCCGGGAGGCGCCGCTTGACGTGCTGCAGCTGCACGGGCAAGAAACGCCCGACTACTGCCGCACGGTGAAGGAGCGCTACCCCGGCGTGGAAGTGATAAAGGCCTTCTCTTTGCCGCATGAAGCCGCGGCAGCGGGGGACGGACCGTCCGGGGCAGGGCCAGATGTTTCGGCGATAGCCGATCGCTTTAACCCTTATCTCGGGACGATAGACGGGATTTTGCTCGATACGCTCGATCCCTTATACGGCGGCGGTTCGGGCAAGACGTTCGCCTGGCATGTCATTCCGTCCTATCTGGCGTGGAGCCGCGAAGCGGGAATTCCGCTGCTCGTGGCCGGAGGCTTGCGGCCGGATAACGTGGGCAGCCTGCTGGACGCTTACCATCCCGACGGGGTTGACGTTTCCAGCGGGGTGGAAACCGACGGGGCCAAAGATCTGATGAAAATAAAGACGTTCGTCGAAAGGGTGAAATCGATTGTTTAACGGTCCTGATGAGCATGGCCGCTTCGGTAAATTCGGGGGACGCTACGTCCCGGAAACGCTGATGAATGCGTTGATCGAGCTGGAGCAAGCCTTCAAAACGTATACGAAGGAAGACAAGTTCAAAGAAGAGCTTCACTACTGGCTGCATCG
The DNA here is from genome assembly GCF_016586185.1 of Paenibacillus sp. EPM92. Classification (NCBI taxonomy): domain Bacteria; kingdom Bacillati; phylum Bacillota; class Bacilli; order Caryophanales; family Paenibacillaceae; genus Paenibacillus; species Paenibacillus sp. EPM92. The sequence goes on along the minus strand of NZ_BCPS01000080.1, from coordinate 41,730 downwards.
TTATTCCGGCCGTCCGACGTCGCTTTATTATGCCGGACGCTTGTCCGAGCAGCTTGGCGGCGCCAAAATTTATTTGAAGCGCGAAGATTTGAACCATACGGGCGCGCACAAAATCAACAACGCCCTAGGACAAGGGCTGCTCGCCAAATGGATGGGCAAAACGAAAATTATCGCCGAGACGGGCGCAGGCCAGCACGGCGTCGCGACGGCAACGGTTGCCGCCTTATTCGGCTTCGAATGCAAGGTGTTCATGGGCGAAGAGGACATTAAGCGTCAGCAGCTCAACGTGTTCCGGATGAACCTGCTGGGCACTGAAGTCGTGCCCGTCACTTCGGGGACGCGCACCCTGAAGGACGCTTGCAACGAAACACTGCGTTACTGGGTAAGCCACGTTGACGATACGTACTACATTTTGGGCTCGGCCACTGGACCTCATCCTTATCCGCTTATGGTGCGCGATTTCCAACGGATCATCGGAGACGAATCGCGCAAACAAATTCTTGAGCTGGAAGGACGTCTGCCAGATATGGTCATTGCCGCGGTAGGCGGAGGCAGCAACGCAATCGGTATGTTCTATCCGTTCATCGGAGATGAGAACGTGCGTTTGGTCGGCGTGGAAGCCGCCGGGCACGGGGTGGAGACGGAGAAGCATGCCGCAACGATGACGCGCGGGACGAAGGGGGTCTTCCAAGGCTCGTACAGTTATTTGCTGCAGGACGAGTATGGTCAGGTGCAGGAAGCGCATTCGATCTCCGCGGGTCTCGATTATCCGGGCATCGGTCCGGAGCATTCGCACTTGAAGGATACCGGGCGCGCCGAGTACGTACCGATTTCCGATCAGGAAGCGCTGGACGCCTTGCAGCTGCTCAGCCGTACGGAAGGCATCATCCCGGCGCTTGAGAGCGCGCACGCCATTGCCGAGACGATCAAACGCGCACTGCAGCTCGGCAAAGATCAGATCATTGTCGTAAGCTTGTCCGGACGCGGTGACAAGGACGTTGAGGCGATCATGTCCTATTTGGGAGGGAACGCGCATGAATCGCATTGACCAGAAGTTTGCCGAATTGCGTGAGAAGAAGCAGTCCGGGTTTATTCCGTTCATCTCGGTCGGCGATCCGGATTTGCGGACGTCCGTCGATATCGTCAAAACATTGGAGGAAGCGGGAGCGGCCATGGTGGAGCTGGGCGTTCCGTATTCCGATCCGCTAGCGGACGGACCTGTCATTCAACGCTCCTCGCTGCGCGCGCTGCAAGGCGGCCGCATCTCCATTCTCGACTGCATTCAGGTGGCGAAACAGGCGCGCAGCGAAGGCTGCGAGCTGCCGTTCATCTTGTTCACCTATTTTAATCCGGTATTGCAAACCGGGCTCGAACGCATATTCCCGCTGCTGCAGGAGAGCGATATCAGCGGTTTGATCATCCCCGACCTGCCGATGGAGGAGGACGAGGAGGTGCGTGCGATGGCCGCGCAGTATGGCATCCACTTGATACCGCTTGTCGCCCCGACGTCCAAAGAACGCGTACAGCGAATCGTTTCCCGCGCAAGCGGCTTCGTCTACTGCGTATCGTCGCTTGGGGTGACGGGCACGCGCACGGAGTTCCATACGGGGATCGACGAGTTCCTGAGCACGGTGAAGGCTTCGACCGATTTGCCGGTCGCCATCGGCTTCGGCATTTCGAACAACGAGCAGTTTAAGCGTTTCTCAGGGGTTTGCGACGGTATCGTCGTCGGCAGCGCGTTGGTCCGGCAGATCGAAGAGGCGCTGCCTCAGCTTACCGATCCGAACGCCAAATCGGAAGGACTCTTGCAAATTCGCAATTTCGTCAAAGCCTTGATCGAATAAACGAAACCCGATGGGCCTGCTTCGTAAACGGCAATGCCGGTGAGCCTTTATATAATGCTTAACATTTAGCCGCAGTTATGAGAGAATTGATAGGGAACTGGTCCCAGTTCGGATTATGATCGATGAGGTGACTTACGAAGTGAAGCCTAAACAAAATATTATGCATCTTCCCGTCTATCAACCGGGCAAACCGATTGACGAAGTGAAGCGGGAGCTCGGTCTGACCGAGGTCATTAAGCTCGCGTCCAACGAAAATCCGTTCGGCTGCTCGCCGAAAGCGAAGGAAGCGATTATTGCCGCCGTCGAACAAACGAGCATTTATCCCGACGGCGGAGCCGTCGAGTTGACTCAAGCGGTAGCGGCCGAGCTCGGCGTGCAGCCGAACCAAATTATTTTCGGCGCAGGCTCGGACGAAGTTATTCTGATGATCGCCCGTGCGTTCCTGACGCCGCAGGACGAGACCATTGCCGCTTTCCCTACATTCCCGCAGTACAAGCATAATGCCGAGGTGGAGGGGGCGACCGTGATCGAGGTTTCCGTCGATGCGGACGGGAAGCACGACCTCGGAGCGATGCTGGCGAAGGTGAACGAGCGTACGAAGATCGTCTGGATTTGTAATCCGAACAATCCGACAGGGACGATACTGAACGAGCAAGAAATCGTTTCGTTCTTGGATGCCGTTCCGGATCATGTGATGGTTGTGCTCGATGAAGCATACGTCGAATACACGGTAAACGGACAATTTCCGGACAGCATCGCGCTGCTGAATAAGTATAAAAACATCGTCGTGCTGCGCACGTTCTCCAAAATATTCGGCCTGGCTTCGCTGCGGATCGGATATGGCGTCGGTCACCCGGACGTCATCCGTTCCGTCAATCAAGTGCGCGAGCCGTTCAATACGACGAGTTACGCGCAGAAAGCGGCGCTGGCTGCGGTGAAAGATAAAGCGTTCATCGAATTTTGCCGTGACGCAAACGCCAAGGGCATTGCGCAGCTGACCGCTGCCTTCGATGAAATGGGCCTGCCGTATTTCGACGCGAACGGCAACTTCATTATGGTTGATGTCAAGCGTCCGGGGAATGACGTATTCCAAAGCCTTCTGCGCCAAGGTATCATTGTCCGCCATGACCCGAGCTGGGGTTATCCGACCATGATCCGGGTAACGGTAGGCAGCGAAGAACAGAACGACAAGTTTGTAGACGCGCTTAAGCTGGCGCTCCGTGAAGTGGCGGTTTCATGACGAGAATCGCCATATTCGGGGTAGGCTTGATCGGCGGCTCTTTGGCGCTTTCCTTCAAAGGGAAGCCCGGACTGCAAGTCGTGGGTCATTCCAACAACCCTGGCTCTATCGAGAAATATTTAAAACGCGAGGTTGTCGATTATGCGACGACCTCGCTGGAAGAGGCGGCGTTGGACGCCGATTTCATCTTTTTGTGCGTCCCCGTCGGCAAGCTGGAAGAATATTTGCACCGGCTTGCGAAGCTTCCGCTGAAGCCGGGCTGCATCATCACCGACGTCGGCAGCACCAAAGCGTCGGTTGCGTCATGCGCGGCCGCGCTGCAATTCAGCGGCGCCCACTTTATCGGCGGCCACCCGATGGCAGGTAAAGAAAAGTCCGGCGTAGAGGCGGCGAGCTCCCGCTTGTTCGAGAACGCATTCTACGTGCTGACGCCGGATCCTTCTACACCGGAAGCCGCCTACGATCGGCTGGCCGAGCTGCTGCAGCATACGCGCGCGCATTTGGTTAAGGTGGATCCGGTGCTGCATGACGAGATCGTCGGCGCGATCAGCCATCTGCCGCATATTATAGCGGTGGCGCTGGTCAATCAGATTGCGCGTTACAATGAATCGAACGAGCTGTACCAAATTTTGGCGGCAGGCGGATTTCGCGACATTACGCGGATCGCTTCGAGCGATCCGATCATTTGGCGCGACATTTTGCTCAATAATAAAGGAGTCGTGCTGCAGCTGCTGAAGGATTGGAACAAGGAGATCGCTGGGTTCATACGGCTCATCGAGCAGGAGGACGGGCCGGGAATCGAACGGGAGTTCCAGCGTGCGGGGGCATTCCGTAACGGGCTTCCGGAGCGGCGTAAAGGCGTTATTCATTCCTTCTACGAGATTTATGTCGACGTCCCCGACCATCCGGGCGTGATCGGTCAAATCACAACGCAGCTCGGCAGTCATCGGGTAAACCTGAGCAATATTCAAATCATTGAAAGCCGGGAAGACGTGCCGGGCGTACTGCGATTATCCTTCCGCGAGGAAGCCGATATGGACAAGGCGCTCGAGCTGTTGAAGAAAGACTACGCGGTTCACGTGTAGTCTTTTTTCTTGGCTTTTGCCATGGAACCCGGAGGTCCGGCTGGCCGGAACAACCCGTTACACCTGGGAAGGAAACGTTTTCAAAAAAACGTTGACAAAATGAAAACGGATACATATAATAAAAGTACAGTATGGTTTCTCTCCACTCCTATCCGAATAATGGCACTGTGTGCAACCGCCTGATATTCAGGCGGTCTTTTTTTATGAGAAATACTTGTTTCTGTCGATAAAGCAGGATTTTTAACTGCCGATCTCGAATGAATACGGAATAGAAGTACAAATTCTAAATTTTTTTAAGAATCACCGCAACTTTTTGGCTCCCCGGACGGTACAAACATGTGGCGACGAAGGGAGCAGGCGGGGAATCACAAGGAGGGTCGCCGAGGGCATGACCGATTCCCAGTTGATCCGAGAAATTAAAGACGGAAACGTCGAACTATATAACGAATTGATGCGCCGCTATGAACGTAAAATATTGGCATTCATCTTTCACATGCTGAAAAGCGCGCAATTGGAATCATTGGCAGAGGATCTTTGCAACGAAACGTTCTACAAGGCTTATCGCAGCCTGCATTCGTTTCGGGAAGTCGAGGCGACCTTCTCCACCTGGTTGTATACCATTGCACGCAATACGGTTCTAAGCGAGCTGCGTAAACATAAAAACATCAAGGTTTCGCTCGAGCAAAGCGGCTACGTTCCCCAGACGGCGGCTGAAGCGCTGCCCGAGCAAACGGTGCTGCGGAACGAAAAAGTAACGATGGTTCGAGATGCGATCAACAATTTACCTGAGAAGCAAAGATCGGCCCTTATATTGCGGGAATACGATCAGCTCGATTATCAGGAGATCGCGAATATTTTGGGGCAGACGGTCAGTTCGGTCAAGTCTTTGTTGTTTAGGGCGAGAGCTAGCGTCAAGCTCCAGTTGGAGCCATACTTTCTTGAACCGCTCTTTGAGGAGTATGAGGGGATGAATCGACGATGAAATGCGAAGACATTCAAGAGCTGTTCGGCGTGTATTGGGATTTGCACGAGGACGATCCGAAACGGCTGGCGGCGGATGCGCATATGAGGCACTGCGAATGCTGCTCTGAAGAGTATATCATATGGAAGGAAAGCACGATGCTGATCCGATCCGTTGCGGTGGAGGAATCCGCCGGAGCGAGCGAACGCACCGTCTCGTCAGCCGTTATGAGCCGGATTTTCGAAGAGGAAGGCTGGCGCACTCCGGTTAATGAACGGTTGTATCACTTTTCCGCGAAGCTTCGCCGGAATTTGACGGCAGCCATTATCGTTTGCGTGACCGTGTTTATGTTTACGTTCTGGATATCCCTGAACAACGAGCAGCATCACTACGATACAGCAGCCGCTCCGGAGTCGTCCGTGTTCGGACGCATCGGCGATCCGGTCGTAGTCGCATCCAGCCAAGCGGAGTCGTTGAATGTCCACGCGATGCCGACGGCGGTAGCCAGCCTGAAGGGGTTCAACAAACCGTTCATGTACCAGGTCGGACCGATTCATACGTTTCAGGATTATATGCTCTTTCTGTCGTTGCTCGGGTTGACGTGCACGCTGCTCATTATGAACTGGTTATCCCGGACCCGTTACTGAAAGAAGGAGTGTAATTCATGACGACCATCGGATTTATTCGTCACGGAACGACGGAATGGAACTTGGCGGGACGGATGCAGGGGCAGATGGACACGCCGCTGGCGGAGGTCGGACGGGTTCAAGCCGGGCTGCTGGGCGAACGGCTGAGAGGCGAGCCCTGGGATGGCATCGTAACCAGCGATTTAATGAGAGCAAGAGAAACGGCGGAACGAATTGCGCAAGCGACAGGTACTCCGGTGCTGGGCGTCGATGTGCGGCTGCGAGAGCGGGCTTTCGGGCAGCTCGAAGGAACGACGCTGGATGAGCGAATGGCGCGTTGGGGCGAACAATGGCGTCAGCTTGATCTTGGATTGGAAAGCGACGAGCTTTTACTGATGCGGTGGCAGTCGTTCTTGAGCGATTTGGAACGCGATCATGGCGGGAAACGGATCTTAATCGTCAGCCATGGCGGTTATATCGTACCGGTGATCGAATCGATCGGGCGACTGACGCTTGAAAGCCATCTCATGAATACGTCGTTGACGGTCATGGAACGGATTGACGACGGATGGCGGCTCCGTCTTCTTAATTGTACGGCACACCTCGCATCGCTTAAAACTAGCCCGTAAACCCGCGTAAATAACGACTACTCAAGCTTTCACCAGCTTCTTTATGAAGCAGGTGAAAGCTTTGTTTGTTTTTCTACGTTTAAAAACGGCACAAATTCCCATAATGGATAGTAAGGTTGAAACGACTCCAGCAGGTGCAGGAGGAGGGTTTAGGGGGAATTCAAGCATGAATTTAGCCGACATGTTGAGTTACGCGGACATTCATGATCTGAGCCGCATAGCCGGCACGTATGATTGCGAATGTAACGACCATTCCAAACATGAGCTGATCCAGTCGATTTTATCCCGAGTGGGACGAAGCGACGTGTTCGAGCGGTACGTTGATGAATTGACCATCGAGGACATCCGGTTCCTGAACTCGCTGCTGTTCGATCAACGAGGCTCATTCAGCTTGGAAGAATTGCTCGCGAGGGTGCAGCAAAGCAAATTTGTTAAAGATGAGGCCGACACCGATTGGAATCCGCGAGAGATGATTACAAGGTTTAAGCATCGCGGCTGGTTGTTCAACGGGCACTCGCAGCAAACCCGCTATTTGTTTCAGATTCCTGCGGATTTGAAGAGAAGATTTATTACCGCGCTCTCGAAGCGGTTCGAGGAGAGGATGCTGCTGACGGATGAGCCGTCCGTCTATCGTGACGAACAGAAGCTGATTTTGGACGACATTTGGCATTTCCTGCATTATTTGCAAGGTCAAGAGGTGATGTTAACCTCGGAGCTGGTTATGTACAAGCGCAATTTGCAGCAGATTCTCGAGCGTTTGGCCGTGCGGGAGGAGCCTGTCGGCAAAACGGCATGGCGTTTCGGGTACGGACGCATGTTTCGGGATTATCCGAACCGCTTCTCGTTTATTTACGATTACTGCTATTTCAGCGATCTCATCACCGAGCATCATCAGGTGCTGGCGTTGACCGAGCGCGGGAAAGCGGCCGTAATCGAGAATCGGAAGGAAGATCCGGTTCACGTGTACCGATTCTGGTTAAGGCTCTATAAAGGGCCTATTCCCCAGCTGCAGTCCATCGTCCAGTGGCTGAACCGGCTAGGAGGCTCGTGGGTGACGCTGTCGTCGCTGAAAGAGACGCTGGGTCCGTTGATCCGGCCGTTTTACTACGATTCAGCGGACGCTATTCTGGAACAGCGTATCTTGCAGATGATGATGCATCTCGGGCTTCTACGGATCGGGGAAGACGAGCATAAGGGCACGGTGATCCAAATATCCAAAGTCGGATCCCGTATCATTGAAGGCACGTATGTGCCGGATGAGAACCCCCTCGTGCTGGATGTTTGACAAGCGGGTATCGGCTTGCTACAATCACTCCAATTTATATATGAAATGGAGTGGTTGGAATGCTGCATAGTTACAACGGGATTTTTCCGCAAGTGCACGAGAGCGTGTTTTTGGCCGCAGGCGTTCAGGTAATCGGCGATGTGGTGATTGAAGAAGGGGCGAGCATCTGGTACAACACGGTGCTCCGGGGCGATTTGGCCCCCATACGGATCGGCAAGCGGAGCAATATTCAGGACGGCTGTATCGGCCATGTGAACAAGGATGAACCGCTTATTGTCGAGGAGGAGGTGTCCGTCGGACACGGCGCCATTATCCACGGCTGCCGGATAGGCAAAGGCACATTAATCGGGATGGGGGCTATTGTACTTAACGGTGCCTCGATCGGTGAATATGCTTTAATAGGAGCGGGGGCGCTAATTACGGAAAACAAATCGATCCCCTCGTACACGCTATCCCTCGGTTCGCCGGCCAAAGTTGTCCGCGAGCTTGCAGAACCGGACTTGGCCAGGATGAAACGAACGATGGAAAGCTACTGCCTCAAGCGCGAGGAATATCGCAACCTGCAGGCGTAATCCGTTGTCCGCCTGAATGGAATGCAGGCGGCCCGTCCGCTTTCGGAAAAAGATGAAATTTCATTATGACCCGGTTTGGAGGTAGGTACTCATGGGCAAAATGAACGTGACAAACGACATGATGCTAAGTTTGTTTGCTGAAATGATGCTTGATGAAGCTATACGCGACTATCGAGAAAAGAAGCTGTACAACGAAATCGATCAGGCCTTGGCTGCGGGTGACGAACAATCCTTTATTGCCCTAACGACCGAACTAAACACGCTGCGCTCCCAGGGCATATGATCTCTTCATACAGGCTTGCTAGAGAAGGCAAATCGTGACATTTTATCGAAAGGCATATGAAACCCCTTCATATGTCTTTTTTTTGTGTTAAAGTAAGGAACGGGAAAGAAGGTGAAACGGATGAAATTCAGTGAAATCGAATCGGGAAACTGGTCGGAGCTTCAGCCCTATCTGGACACGTGCGTGCTGCCTGTTACGGGACTTGACGGTTCCGAATCTCCCTGGGAAGCCGCGGCGGCGCTGGAAGATTTGCGCGATGTGCTGGACCTGATCGAAATTCCTTTCAAAGGACGGATCGTGACGTTTCCGGCGATGCATTATATCGGTACGGGACAAGCGGCTGCTTCGGCACGAAAGCTGATTGAGGACGTCTGCGCAAGGCTAAAGGACGCGGGGTTCCGATATGTCGTGCTTGTGTCCGCATCGCGGCATGCGGAAGCCGGACTGCCGGTGGGTGCGGAAGGGGCGGATCTGATCATAGCCATGACGAAGGAAGAACTGACGGCGTTAGGCGCAGAAGCGAGGCGTTCGGTCGCTGACAAGCTGACGGAGCTTTGGCGGGACAGGCAATCGGTGTAAACGATGTATGTTCTGCGCCAAGGGTGTAAATTCTATGTAAGAGCACGCTGGAGGCGGCCGGCAGCAGTTGTGACAATTATGTTAAAACTGCTTGATCCGCCTCGTTTTCCAAGGCGCATAGTCATGTCTCCATTCTTGACGCACCCAGTGACGTAAGCTATTATTAGTTATGTCCTAGTATATGGTGTAAAGTTATGTCGAACGACTGATATATGTTGCAAAAGGGGGTAGAACGAGAATGAACGATCACACGAATCACGATTCGCAGCATCATGGCGAGAAACCGGTGAAACGTCGGGAAATGTCCAGACGCCAGTTTCTTTCCTACACCCTTGGCGGCGCAGGAGCTTTCATGGGTGCCGGGATGCTGGTACCGATGGTTCGGTTTGCGGTGGATCCGGTCCTTCAACCTAAGAAGAAAGCCGATTGGGTGAAGGTTGTGGAAGAATCCAAGATTACGAACGAGCCGAAATCTTTCAAATTCGCGGTGCATCAGGTCGACGGTTGGTTTGAAAGCGACCCCGAGCTGGAAGCGTGGATATCGAAAGGCAAGGACGGCAAAGTTTTTGCGTTGAATCCGACCTGTAAACATTTAGGTTGCACCGTAAACTGGAATGCGAATCCGGAATACAAGGATCAATATTATTGTCCTTGTCACGGTGCGCACTACACGCCGGACGGCAAACAGCTGGCTGTCGCATCGGCGCCGCTGGATGAGTATGAAGTGAAAGTGGAGCAAGGCTTTGTGTACCTCGGTCAGCTTGGTCCGAACAAACGGGTGTAATAAGGAGGCGTAACATCAGATGTTTAAAAGTGTCTATAACTGGATCGATGAACGCCTGGATATCACGCCGCTGTGGCGGGACGTAGCGGATCACGAGGTGCCTGAGCACGTTAACCCGGCTCATCACTTCTCTGCTTTCGTTTATTGTTTCGGCGGATTGACGTTCTTTATCACAGTTATACAAATTTTGTCCGGTATGTTCTTAACGATGTATTACGTGCCGGATATTATCAACGCCTATGCAAGCGTTGACTATCTGCAGCATAAAGTGGCGTTCGGCGTTATCGTTCGCGGGATGCACCACTGGGGTGCGAGCTTGGTTATCGTGATGATGTTCTTACATACGCTCCGCGTCTTTTTCACTGGTTCGTATAAAGCTCCTCGCGAGATGAACTGGGTTGTAGGTATGTTGATTTTCTTCGTTATGTTGGGTCTCGGGTTGACAGGCTATCTCCTTCCTTGGGATAACAAAGCCTATTTCGCGACAAGCGTTACGTTGAAGATTGTGGAATCCGCTCCGTATATTGGACCTTACGCCAAGTCGTTCTTGCAAGGCGGCGAGATCGTAGGAGCTCAAACGTTGACGAGATTCTTCGCCTTACACGTGTTCTTCCTGCCGGCTGCCCTGCTTGGTCTGCTCGCCGGACACTTCTTGATGATCCGTAAGCAAGGGATTTCCGGGCCGCTCTAAGATGGGGAGGAACGATCACCGTTTACGGTTCATGAAAAAAATAGAAGGAGGGGCGATACGTGGCTCACGGACCTAAATCTGACGAAAAAATCGTTTACGTGGGAGACTCTCGCGTACGGGCGAAAGATACGCGCTTGATTCCGCAAGACTTCTCCGCTTATCCCGGTAAATCGGAAGTGTTCATTCCTAACTTCCTGTTGAAAGAGTGGATGGTAGGGGTTGTCGTCTTGCTCGGCATTCTGGTATTGGTTATGTCCGAAGCGGCGCCGCTTGGTTATCCGGCGGATCCGACCAACACGCAAATCATTCCGATGCCGGACTGGTACTTCCTGTTTATGTACCAATTGTTGAAATATCCATACACGTCCGGCGATTACGTCGTACTCGGTACGGTCGGCGTTCCGGGTATCTTGTTCGGTGCTTTGTTGCTCGCACCATTCCTCGATACCGGTAAAGAAAGACGTTTCTACAAACGTCCAATCGCCTCGACGTTGATGTTCGTAAGCTTGATTGCATGCACCTACTTGACGGTTTATTCCTGGCAGCACTATCAGCATGAGCTGAAAGAGAAAAATCTCGTTCCGGAGCACATTAAGCGCGAGGAAGAGATGCATGCGTCCAAGGGTGCCGGCGGTGCTGGCGGCGGAGGGGCGAAGAAGCCCGCTGCGCAGGCTGCGGCAATCGTCGCTCCGGATGACCCGGCAGCAGCGATTTATCAGAAGTCAACTTGCTTGCAATGCCATGGCGGCGAGTTGAAAGGAATGCCTTCCGCTGGAATTCCTGCCCTTCGCGGCATCGGCGACAAGCATAGTAAAGATGAAATCATCGGTATCATCAAGAATGGCCAGGGCAATATGACGGCGCAATACGACGCCAACATCGCCAAAGGCCTTTCCGCAGACGATATGGACAAATTGGCCGATTGGTTGGCCAAACAGAAGAAATAACCATGAACAAAACCTGATCGCTTGCAGCGGTCAGGTTTTTTAGTAAGCTGGGAGGGTTATCGTTGACCAATTGGCGTTTGTCGTACTATGTTTCAACGCCGTTCTTGGGCAGTAGGCTGATGCTTTGGAGCTTGTTTGTGATCAATCTCCTCGGCACGGTCTACGGGTATGAATGGTATTGGAAGCAGCTCCTCTTTACATCCGAAAATTTCGGCAACGCGTACTTGCCCTTCGTGCCGGATAGTCCTACGGCCAGCCTGTTCTTTACTTGTTTTATTGGGTTCCTGCTGTGGAATGTCGATAAGCAGACCGGTATAGCGGTGCCGCCCGAACGGGTCGGATGGCTGCGCGGATGTATAGAAGCGTTCGCGCTCATTACTTCGTTCAAATACGGCGTATGGGCCGTAGCGATGATTTGGGCGGGCGCTTATCAAGGGGACGGCATCGTTTGGCAGGATTGGATGCTGACGATTTCTCATCTGGGGATGGCCGCCGAAGCGTTACTCTATGCGAGATTTTACCGGTATACGCCTGGGGCGGTGTTGATCGTCGCCGCCTGGACGCTTTGGAACGATGCGATGGATTACGGCGCCGGGGTATTTCCGTGGCTGCCGGAAACCTTGCTGGATGATCTTGGCGCCATTCGACTGTTTACAATGGGACTTAGCTTCATCGGCATTGCAATCGCGATCATCATCTGGCTGATCCGCTATAGGAAGCACGGACGGATTTTACAGCACAAATCGGTCTAAATGAGACAACCCCTCCATAAATTGTACTTAGGAGGGGATGTCCGATGATCGGATTCGGGAAAATGAAGTGGATCGGGGTAAGTATGGCGCTCATATTGTTTTTGCCGCTATTGGCGGGCTGCGCATTATCCGCCAAGCAGGATGCTGCGGCAGCCGTTAAGCCGACGCCAGAGCAGCTCCAGAAGGTGAAGCTGTTGAATGAAACGGCGGAAACGATGTACCAGAAGGTCCAGCAGGGCGATATTCCGGGAAGCCGCGCGGTGCTGCAGCAGATTAGCGACCAGGTCACGCAAATACGGTTCGAGGGCATCACGTCGGTGGAAGGTCTGAACGCGCTGACTGATACGATCACCGAAGCTAAACGCGTCTTTCAAGCGGTTAAATTTAACCCGGATGCAGGGAAAATATCCGCGGCCAAAGTTCGCTTGGCGACCGATTCCCTTACGCACGCGAGCCAACCGCTTTGGCTGCAATATTACAAGCAGCTGCAGGATGACGTGAATGTGATCGAACAGACGGCCAAAGCTAGCGATAAAACGTCCCTGCAGCATGCCAGCGCACACTTCGAGCAGCATTACAGCATCATTCACCCGAGCTTGCTGATCAGCCGGCCCGCCGAAGATGTCGAGCGAATGGATTCGCTTGTCGCTTTTGTGAAATCGCAATCGATGAGTCAAGGCATGCCGTTCCGTAACGTGTTAAACGCGGTCCCGCCAATGCGGCAAATGTTGGACAAATTGTTTATGAAGCGCGAAGCGACTGCTTACTTGCCGTATCCGGAACCACAAAATCCGATTCTATGGACGCTTGCCTTCGGTTCGGTCATCTTGGCCGCCCTGGGCTTCGCCGGTTGGCGTTTATCGAAGAAGGACGACGGGATTGTTACGGTACGCCGCAACGAAGACGGCTACATATAAGCTTGTGATGCTAGGAAAGAGGCTTAAAGCCTTCGCCGACGACGTCGTGCACCTCTGTGATGATAATAAACGCACGGGGATCGACGGCTCGGACGAGGTCTTTAAGCCTTCTCATTTCACTGCGGGCAACGACGCAGTAGACGACGTTCTTGCTTTGCTTGGAGAAGGCGCCGATCGCCGGAAACAGCGTAACCCCGCGGTCCAAGCTGTTCGTAATTTCGTCAGCCAACCGGTCGGCGCGCTCGCTGATTATCGTGAATGCCCTGGCCGCGTAGGCACCTTCGATGAAGATATCGATCATTTTGGTCGTAATGAACACGGCTACAAGCGTATACATAATTTTTTCCTTCGGCAAAAAAAACAACGAAAGCGCAAGCACGATCGCGTCGGAGAATAAAATAATGCGTCCGACGCTCCACCCTTTCAGCTTATGAGCGATGCGCGCCACAATATCGGAGCCGCCGGTCGTTCCCCCGTACCGAAACACTAGTCCGAGTCCGATGCCTAACGTAAGTCCGGCATAGGCGGATACGAGAAAAAAATCATGTTCCGTCCGGAACGGTTCAATCCATCCCACGCGAATGAAATGCTCCATTAACCAAAGAAAAAATGAAAGCAGCAGCGTACCGGCAATCGTATAGAACATCGATGATTTGCCCAGGACACGCCAGCCCAGAACAAATAACGGGATATTGATAACAAGGGTTGTCAGGGAAGGGGGGAAGCCGAATATATAGTTCAGCAATAGGGCGATACCGGTGATGCCGCCTTCCATGAACTCGTTGGAAATGACGAAATAGTGGAGACCGAATGCATAAACGGCAGTCCCCATGGCGATAGGCAAAAGGTTTCGAAGCGGCGTCCATAGGGGGGAGAGTATGGCGGAAACACCTCCTGTTCCTCCCTAATATGGCTCGCCGTTCATGACGGTATGCTTCGCGACAAAAAAAATTTGTCACGGAACCTCCATTTGCGTTAACATGGTATTGATGTTCTGCGGTGATGCAAGCATCAGAACCCTGAGTAAGGCTGGTGACGGATCGAACCATGGACAAGGAACGCTCGCTTAAAGACCTCCAGGACGAGGTGGATGCATACATATCTCAATTTAAGGAAGGTTACTTCCGTCCGATGACGATGCTGGCAAGGATGTCGGAAGAAGTCGGCGAGCTGGCGCGGGAAGTGAACCACCGGTTCGGCGAGAAACCGAAAAAGCCGACGGAAGCGGACAATTCAATCGAGCTGGAGCTCGGCGACATTCTTTTCATAACGATTTGCTTTGCCAATTCGCTTGGCATCGATCTAACGAAGGCGCATGATCAAGTCATGCATAAATTCCGTACGAGGGACGCCGACCGTTGGACTAAAGTGGACACCGATTCGTAACGTCTTACATATGCTGTACCATCACCCTTTTTTCCGTACGGTCGTACCATGCGCCGGCTCCGTATGCACGTAGGAAGGAGATGGGGGAATGGATGGCGAACTTGCGATTAAAAAGCGTACGAATCGATCTTAAATCACGATTTCGAACAGGCTATCGGTTGGTTCGAACGGGCCATCGCCTTGAATCCCAATAACGCTTCTTACCATTACAAGCTGTCGATTACCTACGCGCGCAGCAATAAATTGTCGAAGGCGATCCGGCATGCGGAACAAGCGGTGAAGCTCGAGCCGACGGATGAGCACTATACGTTTCATTTGCAGCATCTGCGCGCAAAAGCGTTGTTGGTTGAGGCGGAAAAATTGTTCGAAGAATCGGATGAGCGGCTCTGGCTGGCCGTTGCTTTAGTGAAACAAGCGGTAGAGAATGACCCGCTGTCGTTAGAAGCTTACCTGCTGCTAGGGATCGCTTATGCGCGGCTTGACGAATACAGCTTGGCGATCGGGGCCGTGAAAGAGCTGCTGAAGCTTGATCCCGGGCACTCGATCGGGAACCGGCTGCTCTCGGAATATGAACACAAATGGAAACAATATATGAGGCGTACTTCATCCTAGGGAGTGCAGAAGGAGAGGACTCAAGAGATTATGGGACAAACGAAGATTAAAGTAGCGGTTGCCGGCGCAAGCGGCCGTATGGGACGAGAGGTTGTAAAAATGGTTCTTGCCGATCCGGAACTCGAGCTCGTAGCGGCGATGGACCGATCGACGAAGAACACGGATGCGGGCCGGCTTGTCGGGCTCGATCCGTGCGGCATCATGGTGACGAACGACTTGGAATTAACGCTTGTGGAAACGAACCCGGATGTCATGGTCGACTTCACGACGCCGCAATCGGCCGTCGTTAATACGGCGCTTGCCATTAAACACAAGGTTCGTCCGGTCATGGGCACGACAGGCTTCACCCCGGAAGACATCGAAGCGCTGGACAAGCAGTGTAAAGCTGCCGGGATCGGAGGGCTGATTGCGCCGAACTTCTCGATTGGCGCGATTCTGATGATGAAATTCGCGGCGCAAGCGGCCAAATATATGCCACATGTAGAAATTATCGAATACCATGGGGATCAGAAGCTTGACGCTCCTTCAGGCACGTCCGTCAAGACCGCGGAGATGATTGCGCAAGTGCGGGGCGAGTTGAGACAAGGCAACCCGAAAGAGGAAGAAACGATCGAAGGGGCGAGAGGCGGCTACTACGACGGATTTCGGATACATAGCGTGAGGCTTCCAGGGATTTTTGCGCAGCAGGAAGTGGTATTCGGCGCTTTCGGCCAAACCCTGAAAATCCGGCACGATTCGTACGACCGGGCGGGTTATATGCCCGGTGTGAACGTTGCGGTGAAGAAAGTGATGACATATGCAGGCATGGTTTACGGCTTCGAGCATTTCATTGATTGACGGAAGTCGGGGACAAGGCCGATCTTTGCGGTTTCGCCCCGATGCCAATCGTTTTTGAACCGCGAAAACACCGTTTGCAACAGCCTAAGGGGGAGCTAAATCCGTATGACAATGAATATCGCGCTTATTGCGCATGACCGCAAAAAAGACGAAATGGTCAATTTCGTGACCGCCTATGAACATGTATTTCAGCATCATAAGCTGTTTGCGACCGGCACGACCGGCACGCGCATTATGGAGAAGACGAAGCTGCAAATCAACCGTTTCATGTCCGGTCCGCTTGGGGGAGATCAGCAGATCGGCGCCATGGTTGCCACCAACGAAATGGACTTGATCATCTTTCTGCGAGATCCGTTAATGGCTCAGCCGCACGAGCCGGATATTATCGCGCTGCTCCGTTTGTGCGACGTGCAGGGCATTCCGTGCGCAACCAATATCGCCACGGGCGAAATATTGGTTAAAGCGCTTGACCGCGGCGATTTCGCCTGGCGTGAGCTCGTACATAAATATAAGCCGGGTATTGAAGAATGACGGATACGCTCGATTTCTTAATATTCGGGGCGCATCCCGACGATGCGGAAATCGGCATGGGCGGCACGATCGCCAAGCATGCGGCAGCCGGTTACCGGATCGGAATATGCGACTTGACGCTCGCCGAAATGTCGTCGAACGGCACAGTCGATACGCGGCAGGCCGAAGCCGAGGAGGCGTCGCGCATTATGGGTCTATCCGCCCGCAGCAATCTGAAGCTTCCGGATCGGGGTCTTACTTTAAGTTCGGACTTCATCGATCGGATCGTGGCCGAAATACGGCTGCGCAAGCCGCGCGTCGTATTTGCGCCTTACTGGGAGGACAGGCATCCGGATCATATCGCCTGTAGCAAGCTGGTGCAGGAGGCGGTATTCAATGCCAAGCTTCGCCGTTACATGCCGGAGCTCCCGGCGCATCAAGTTGCAGAGACTTATTTCTATTTCATTAACGATACGATCGATCCTGACGTAATGGTCGATGTAACCGCTTATTACGATACGAAACGATTGGCTTTACAAGCTTACCGCACGCAGTTCACGGCGGCGCCGGGCGGCGATTATGTAAGCACTCCGTTGAATCAAGGTTATATGGAACGCGTGGAAGCGCGCGATTTGCTGCTGGGACAGAAACGCTCGGTGTTGTATGCCGAAGGCTTTATGAGCAAACTGCCTTATATGACGGAGCTACTATAACCAACGACGTCAAGCGAATCGCAGCGTTAGCAGAAGGAGGCAGCGCCCATGGAGCGGTTGAAGATCGGGATTACCTGTTACCCTACGCTCGGAGGTTCCGGGGTGGTCGCGACAGAGCTCGGCAAGCTGCTTGCGGAAAAAGGGCATGAAGTGCACTTTATTACCCACAGCATGCCGTTTAGGCTTGGTAAATTCGATAAGAACATTTTTTATCATGAAGTCGAGGTTAATGATTACTACGTGTTTAAATACCCGCCTTACGACTTATCGCTCGCCAGTAAGCTGGCGCAAGTCGTGAAGCTGGAGGATTTGGACCTGCTGCATGTCCATTATGCGATTCCGCATGCGGTTTGCGCTTTATTGGCGAAGCAAATGGTAGGGCCGGAGCTGAAGGTCGTGACCACGCTCCACGGCACGGATATTACCGTGCTCGCCCAAGATGAATCGCTCAGCGACCTGATCCGGTATGCGATCAATGAAAGCGATGCGGTGACGGCCGTTTCCCAAGATTTGATTCAAGAGACGAGACAGC
This sequence comes from Paenibacillus sp. EPM92, assembly GCF_016586185.1. Taxonomy (NCBI): domain Bacteria; kingdom Bacillati; phylum Bacillota; class Bacilli; order Caryophanales; family Paenibacillaceae; genus Paenibacillus; species Paenibacillus sp. EPM92. Next base: position 23,945 of record NZ_BCPS01000080.1, on the reverse strand, counting down.
TGCTTGGGATCGAGAAGCCGATTGAGCTCGCTTACAACTTTGTCGACAAACGGGTGTATTATCCGCGCGAGGTGACGAGCTTACGCAAGGAGTTTGCGCATCCGGACGAAAAAATATTGATACATATTTCCAACTTCCGCCCGGTTAAACGGGTGACCGATGTGGTTGAAATTTTCGACCGGGTTCGCCAGGAAATGCCTGCGCGGCTGTTGTTCGTCGGAGAAGGTCCGGAGCTGTCCAAGGTGTTATGCAAAGTGAAGGAGCTCGGCTTGCTGGATCGCGTAACGTTTTGCGGCAAACAGGATGATGTCGCGCAGCTGCTGTCATTGGCCGATTTGATGCTTCTGCCTTCGGAGAAGGAGAGCTTCGGCCTGGTGGCGCTCGAAGCGATGGCGTGCGGCGTGCCGACGATTGCTTCCAATGCAGGCGGCATCCCAGAGCTTATTACGCATGGGGAAACGGGGTATCTCGCCGAAATCGGCGATGTAGAGCAGATGTCACAGCTTGCAATCAACCTGCTGAAGAATGAGTCGGCTTACCGTACGATGAGGGAGGCTTGCTTGCACCGGGCGCGTTATACGTTCTGTAATGATGTGATTTCGAGACAGTATGAAGCGCTGTATTACCGGGTTCTGGGCAAACCGGTACCGAGCGAGCTTCAGGAGAAGCCGCTACAATGCTAAGAGGGATGAGTGCGGCATGAAAGAGACGGAGGGGCAGGCGTTAAAACAACATGCGCTCGGAATCGTGGCCCGGCTGAATGAAGCCGGCTTCGAAGCTTACTTCGTCGGCGGCTGTGTGCGGGACGAGCTGCTCGGCCGACCGGTTAAAGATTACGACATCGCTACATCGGCGCGGCCGGAGCAGGTGGAGGCGCTTTTCCAGCGCACCGTGCCGACCGGACTTCAGCACGGAACGGTTACGGTTGTCGTCCATCGGCAGCCGTTCGAGGTCACGACGTTCCGTAAAGAAGGGGATTATTCCGATTATCGTCGCCCGCATTCGGTCGAATATATCGACAGCCTGCACGAAGATTTGCAGCGGCGCGATTTTACGATGAACGCCATGGCGATGGATTTGAACGGGCGTCTGATCGACCCGTTCGGCGGACAAGCGGATTTGGAGCGAGGCATCCTGCGCTGCGTCGGTTCGGCGCAAGAAAGGTTCTCCGAGGACGCGCTGCGGATGCTTCGCTGTATTCGGTTCGCCGCGGAGTTCGGCCTGAAGCCGGAGTCCGGCACCTGGTTGGCTTTGCTGGGGGCTGCGCCGCTGCTTAGGCATATCGCCATGGAACGCATTCGAGCCGAATTGGAACGGATGCTGACCGGAAGCGACCCGAGCGGAGCCATGCTCTTGCTGAAGGATTGCCGTTTGCTTGCGCATACCAAAGAAAAGCTTTGCTGGGCAAGACTGGATGAGATCGATAGCGTCGGAGAACTCGATCTGAGGAAGCTTACGCGGCTTGAGGATCGTCTGGCTTACCTGTACTTGAAACTGGGCGCCGGTCAAGGCGACTATGACACGGATATGCGGAAGCTGACGTTCGCCAAGAAACAAATCGAAGAGGTCGGCCGTATCGTGGAGGCGAATGCCTGGCTTATGCATGAACTGGCTGCATACACGGTGAGGGATGCTGGAGAACCGAGTCATGAGGCCAGAGAGCTATGGGTGGAAGCGGCGCTTCGATATGGGATCGACGGATTGCAAACGTTAAGAACTATTTATAAGTTGGACCGGAATATACGCCACGCTGCCGGTACGGATACGGTGACGCACCCCATATTCACGGAGTGGATTCGGCATGGCGAAGCGTGGCTTGCAGAAATGCCCGTTGCGCGGCTGCGGGATTTGGCGGTAACTGGGCAAGAGGTGCTGGAGGCGCTGCAGGGCAAAGCCGGTCCCTGGACGGGCAAGCTGCTGCAAGCGCTGCTCCGGCAGGCGGCTTTAGGCTCGCTGCCGAATCGGAAGGAAGCGTTAATCCAAGCGGCAAGGGAACTATACGGCGAAATGCAGGAGAAGGGAATACGATGACAGATCGGTTATTGGAGCTGTTCAAGCAGTCGGACCGCGATTATATCTCGGGCGAGGAGCTTAGCGGTAAGCTGAACATTAGCCGCACGGCCGTCTGGAAGCAGATTGAGCGGCTGAAGCAGCAGGGGTTTCAATTCGAAGCGATTCCGCGCAAAGGCTACAGGCTTCTGTCGGCGCCGGAGAAGTTTGATTTGCCTTCCTTGCTGGCCGGCCTGCGTACGGAGCGGTTCGGCAGGCAGCTTCATCTTCGCGATGAAGTCGACTCGACCCAAATCGTCGCCCAGCAGCTTACGGCAGCCGGAGCGCCGGAGGGAGCCGTCGTGCTTGCCGAATTGCAAACGGCCGGCCGCGGCCGCATGGGCAGACGCTGGCATTCTCCGAAAGGGAAGGGGCTGTGGTTCAGCCTTATTTTACGTCCGGACTGGTTGCCGCTTTCCCAAACGCCGCAGCTTACCCTGTTGACCGCCGTGTCGTTATGCCGTGCCGTCCGGCAGGTGACCGGACTCGATGCGGGGATTAAGTGGCCGAACGATTTGTTGATCGACGGCCGCAAGGTCGCAGGGATTTTGCTGGAAGCGAACGTGGAGAACGGCACCCTGCAGCACGTTGTCGCCGGCATCGGCATTAGCGTCAACTTGACGGAGGACGACTATCCTCCCGACATTCGTGCAATTGCCACATCGCTCGCGATCGCGGCCGGTCGTCGAATCGACCGTTCGCTGCTGTTCGTGGAGCTCCTGGCGGAATGGGAGCGCTTGTACGCGCTGTATCGTTCGGAAGGCTTCGCGCCCATTAAGCTGCTGTGGGAAGCGTTGACGGTTTCGCTCGGCCGGGAGATCGTGTGCCGAATGCCGCAGGAGACGGTTGAAGGGTTTGCCGAGGCGATCGACGAGCAAGGGGCGTTGCTCGTCCGGCTAAACGATGGCAGCGTGCGCAAAATGTTTTCGGGCGACGTTGAATTTAGATGACTTTTCATGTTAAGTTTGGTATAATGAGCAGTAACGAAGGCGGTATCCTCGCAGGAACTGCACTTTGTTCCGTGTTCACGGTATGATGGAATGATGTACCGAAAATTTCATACTTTTTTGCAATATGTCGGATTCTGCTCTGAGCCTATTGGACCGAGACAGAAGGATCATATGAAATTAGACATGTGAACCTTTGAGCTCCCGTTTCCCGGGCAAGCTGGAAGGTTTTTTTGTTCTTCCGCAACAATCCGGCAAAGAATCGCAATACTATGTTCATCGGACGAAAATCGGAAGAAAGCAGGTGCTGCCCATGGAAACGCGCAAACCGATTACTACCGCCAAGCTGCGGAAAATGAAACAAGAGAAAACGCCGATTAGTGTGATTACCGCGTATGATTACCCATCCGCGATGCTGGCCGACCAAGCCGGCGTCGATGTCATTCTGGTTGGCGATTCGCTCGGCAATGTTGTGCTCGGTTACGAATCGACCGTTCCGGTCACGCTGGATGACATGATTTATCATACGAAGGCCGTGACGAGAGCCGTTCAATCCAGTTTCGTCGTCACGGATATGCCGTTCATGACGTATCACGGCAGTATGGACCAGACGCTGCGCAACGCCGCCCGCATCATGCAGGAAGGGCTTGCGAAAGCCGTCAAGGTGGAGGGCGGGGCGGAAATTGCGCCTGTCGTGAAGGCGCTTGTGCAGGCGGGCATTCCGGTCATGGCACATGTCGGCTTAACGCCGCAATCGATTCATCAAATCGGCGGTTACAAGGTGCAGGGAAAGACGAGCGAGCAGGCTCAGAAGCTGCTGGAGGATGCCCGGGCACTGGAAGAAGCGGGCGCGTTCTCCATTGTGCTGGAGCTGGTGACCGACCAGTTGGCGGAGCAGCTCACCGAGCGGTTGACCATACCGACGATCGGGATCGGGGCGGGCGCGTCCTGTGACGGGCAAGTGCTGGTCTTTCACGATGTGCTCGGTTACGGAGCGGACGTTCAGCCGAAGCGGTTTGTCAAGGCTTACGCGAACGTCGGTGAGACAATACGAGGTGCGTTGCAGCAGTACGTGCATGAAGTGAAGGCCAGACAGTTTCCTGCTGAAGGACACTCGTTCCGCATGACGGAAGAGGAAGCGAGCCATCTGTACGGCGGAGGGAGAATCCGATAACGATGCAAGTCATCCAGCATATAACAGACTTACGGCAGAGCATCCGCTCGCGGAGAGCGGAGCAGCCGTCCCTTCGCGTCGGCTTCGTGCCGACGATGGGCTTTTTGCACGAAGGACATGCTTCGCTTCTCGAAGCGGCGCGGCGCTCCTGCGATATCGTGGTGCTGAGCATCTTCGTGAACCCGCTGCAGTTCGGTCCGAACGAAGATTTCGAACGTTATCCCCGCGACGAAGAGCGGGACTTGGCCGTTGCCGAGCAGGCTGGAACGGATATCGTTTTCCTGCCTCAAGTCGCCGAAATGTACCCGCAGCCGATCAAGACGATGGTGTCGGTGCGCGAGGTCACCACACGGCTTTGCGGAGCTTCGCGGCCGGGTCACTTTGACGGGGTGGCGACGGTTGTCGCCAAGCTCTTCCATATCGTACAGCCGGATGCCGCATTTTTCGGGATGAAGGATGCGCAGCAGGTCGCCGTCATCGAGCAAATGGTGCTCGACCTCAACCTGCCGGTGGAGATCGTCCCGTGTCCGACGATTCGCGAAGCGGACGGCTTGGCCAAGAGCTCGCGGAACGTTTACTTGAACGAAGAGGAGCGGAAGCAGGCGACCGTATTGTCGGCCGCGCTGCGCGAAGCGGAGACGGCGCTTGCCGAGAGCGGCGTCGGCTTAACGCCGCAGCAGCTTATCGAGAACGTGCGAACGCATATCCGCCGGTCACCGTTAGCCGAAATCGATTATGCCGAGGTTCTCGCGTTCCCTTCGCTTGAACCGCTCGAATCGTTCACACAAGGTGAACGCATCATTGTGGCGCTGGCGGTCAAATTCGGTAAGACACGTTTGATCGATAATTGTATCGTCCGAATTCCTTAACCTACACCTATCCCATGTCCCGGCCCGAGAGGCCGGCGGACACCCAACTATAAGGAGGCGAACGCCGTGTTTCGCACGATGCTCAAAGCGAAAATACACCGCGCTACCGTGACGGAAGCGAATCTGAACTATGTCGGGAGCATTACGATCGATCAAGACCTGCTGGATTTGCTCGATATGCTCCCGAACGAGAAAGTGCAAATCGTGAATAATAATAACGGCGCCCGGTTTGAAACGTACATTATTCCAGGCTCGAGAGGTTCGGGCGTTATTTGTCTGAACGGCGCCGCGGCTCGCTTGGTGCAGCCGGGGGATAAAGTCATTATTTTATCTTATGCCATGATGACGGACGAAGAAGCGCGCAAGCATACCCCGAGCATCGCCATTATGGGCGAAGGCAACGAGGTCGTCAGCGTATTGAAGGAAGAAATTCATTCCACCGTGCTCTAAGCCGAATGAAACGGGACGGGGAGACGCACAATGAAGATACCATGTTACCAAGCGGCGTAAAGGTGGGATGTGCGTATGTTCAAGCATCTGTTTGCATCGATGAATGAAATGCTGGATGAAGTGATGTCGGAATACCCGTCCTCAACCGCTGTGAAGCGGAAGCATTTGAAGGAAAAGCTGCGGGCTTTGAAGGCAATGAGTGACAGCTGTATTGAAGAATGGCTGTTGTTCGAAGAGAAGCTGGGTCAAATGATGCAGGCGACCGGCATGGTTTCCCTGCTGGACAGCGCCGATCCGCTCGATCCGGAATTTGCGGCGAAACGATCAGATCTATTCGTGCGCGGGCAAGGCTTTTACAAGCTGCACATGTATAGCGAAGCGATCGATCAGTTTGCCGAGCTGCTGCACAATCAGCCTGACTTCACGCTAGCCCGGATCTACCTCGCCATGTCGTATTTTCATCAAGGACATACGGAAGACAGCTATTCCCATTTCCAATTTTTGTCGCAGTTAACGGAAAACCTGAAGCTGAAAGCCATCTCGTTAAACGCGATGGGGTGTATTCAGGTGAAGCAGAACAATCTGGAAAAAGCTTGCGAGCTGTTCAATTTAGCTTACCGCACTGACCCTTCCAGTGTCGAGCCATTGATCGACCTGGGCGTGTGCCGGGAGAAACAGGGCGGGCTTCACTTCACGTTCTCGCAGTCCCGCAGGTCGGGCCAGCCGCTTTAGAACGCACATCCGATTGTGCTGCGGAAATAAGTTTGCTATTCCTTTTTCCACGTTGTGTGGTATGCTTATTGAGAACAGTGGAGGAAGGGATTGAGAAAGGCACCGATGAAATTTGCGGTTTTGGATTTTGAAACGACGGGGAGTCTGGCAACCGATCGGATTATCCAAGTCGGACTCATGATTATAGAGGATATGCAAATAACGGATAGGTATACTTCCCTCGTCAATCCGGGTATGAGTATACCTTCTTCTATTACAACGCTTACGGGCATTGATGACGCTATGGTGAAGGATGCGCCGTCAATCGACACGGTTATGGCCGAGATGGTGCCGCTGCTGCAAGATACGGCGCTTGTCGGCCATAATATCGGGTTTGATTTGGGGTTCTTGCAGAGGGCGCTCGATGAAACGGGTTATTTCTCGTTCGACGGACGCGTGCTCGACACGCTCGATGCGCTGCGCGTCCTGTACCCGGGGCTGTCGACCCTGCAGCTGTCGATGGTGGCTCACGCTTTCGGCATCGAACACGAGCGGCCGCATCAAGCGGACAGCGACGCCGAAGTAACGGCGCTTATCTGGATTCGCTGCATGGAGCGGCTGCAGGGGCTTCCTTTGTTGACGCTGCAACGGCTGGATATGATCTTTGCCGAATCCACCAACGACTTCGGCTGGATCGTGCATGAGATGCTGCAATACCGGGAGCTGCACCAGCCGCTCGATCCGGATGCGGACCGGTATTTCCGCCAATTCGCTTTGGGCGTCGGCGATTGGGGCGAAGAGGAATCGATTCGCGAAGAGGATGAGGCGAAGACGTTGAAGGAGCCTTTCTCCGCCTTTTACGAGCAGCTGAAGGATGTGCTTAAACGGCGGTTTGACGCTTATGAAGAGCGGGAAGCCCAGGTGACGATGCTCAGCGAGGTGGAGAGCGCTTTTGAAGCGGGACATCATCTGATGGTGGAGGCGGGCACGGGTACCGGCAAATCGCTGGCTTATTTGATTCCTTCGCTGTACTACGGACTCAAGCACGATAAGAAGGTGCTCGTCAGCACGCATACGATCAATTTGCAGGAGCAGCTGCGGGAACGCGACATTCCGCTGCTGCACGAGCTGTTCCCGATCGGGTTCCGGGCCGCGCTGTTGAAAGGGCGAAGCCACTATTTATGCCTGCGCAAGTTCGAGCACAAAATCAACACGCTCGATTTCGAGAACGGCAAGGAAGACCGGATTACCGCCGGGCAGATGCTCGTGTGGCTCGGGGAAACGAAACACGGCGACGACGAGGAGCTTTTCTTTGCCAACAAAGGAAAGCCGTTTTGGCATACGGTGGAAAGCGACACCGATTCTTGCCTGAATCGCGCCTGCCCCTGGTTTAAAAAATGCTTTTACCATCGAGCCCGCCACGAGGCGAACACGGCCGACGTCATCATCACGAATCATTCGCTCTTATTTACGGATATGAAAGCGGACAACCGCCTGCTGCCTGCTTATAAGCATCTTGTTATCGATGAGGCTCATCATTTTGAAGAAGTGGCGAGCAAGCATCTGGGGATCGAGCTTCACTATCACGGGTTAATGAACACGCTTCATTGGCTGTATAAGGACGGCCGTTCCGGGCAATTGTCAAGCCTCCGCTTCCGTTTGCAGAAGGCGGACGAAGATCCGCGCGTGGCTGGCTGGAGCGCTGAGATCGACCGCGCGGTCGAGAAAGTGATGGAGATGAAAGAAGAGTGGGAGCAGCTGACGGAACTGCTGTATCAGTTGCTGACATCGCGCAGCGGGGAGTCGGCGGCTCAGCAGGAAGGCGGCGGCCTCGTGCTTCGGGTGAGGAAGGACGCGCTGCCCCTCGGGTGGGATAAGCTCGCGGTGCTTGAAGAGAATTTTCAGCTGCACGCGCTTGAAGCGCTTAAGAAGCTGGATAAGGTCGTCAGCGAGCTGAAAGAGGTGCAGGACGAATTCGAAGTGCAGAGCGTCGTAACCGACTTAAGCGGCACCGTGAAAGAACTTCATCGTTATAAAGATGCGCTCCATTTCTTTATGACGATGCCGGACGACAACTATGTGTATTGGTTAGAGGGCGGGTTGTACAACAAAAATCGCTCGCTTCAGCTGCACTGCGTGCCGGTCGATGTCAGCTCGCTGCTGCAGCAGCATTTCTTCGAGCCGAAAGATAGCGTAATACTGACCTCGGCCACACTCTCGGTAGGCAAATCGTTCGCTTACACCTGCGAACAGCTGGGGCTGAACGAATCGCAGCCATCCGGACAATTGAGAACGGTGCAGCTTCCCTCGCCGTTCAATTACCGGGAGCAGGCGCTTGTCGCTATCCCCCGGGACTTTCCAGGGCTGCGCGGCGGAAGCGGGGGCGACAAAGAGTTTATCGACCGCCTGATTCCGTCGCTGGCCGAAGTCGCGCTGGAAACGAAAGGGCGCATGCTGGTTCTTTTCACTTCCAATCGCATGCTGAAGACGGTTCATGCCGGTTTGAAGGAAATGCTGGCGCCGTTCGGCGTGAACGTGCTCGGACAAGGCGTGGACAGCGGCAATCGAAGCAAGCTGACGCGCATGTTCCAGAGCAGTCCTGCTTGCGTGCTTCTGGGCACGAGCAGCTTCTGGGAAGGCGTCGACATTCCGGGCGACGCGCTCACCTGTCTGGCCATCGTCCGGCTGCCGTTCCAGCCGCCGACGCATCCGCTTGTGGAAGCGAAGACGGAAAAGCTTAAGGCCAAGAATATGAATCCGTTCATGAAGCTGTCGGTACCACAGGCGGTTATTCGCTTCAAGCAGGGATTCGGAAGATTGGTTCGTACCGCATCGGACAAAGGGATCGTCATTATTTACGATACCCGGGTCATCGATACGAACTATGGGAAATACTTCTTGTATTCGCTGCCGGGACCTAAGATCGAGCATATGACTGCGAATCAGTTGGTTCCACGTATTAAGCGGTGGATGGAGGAGAACGAAGCATGAAAACGATGAAAATTTCCGAGGCGGTCGTCCGACGGCTGCCGATTTACTTGCGATTCTTGAATGAGCTGAGCAAGAAAAATATTTCAACCGTATCTTCACAGGATCTTGGACAAAAACTTGATCTGAATCCGGCCCAAATCCGTAAAGATCTCGCTTATTTTGGTGAATTCGGCAAGAAGGGCATCGGGTATGATGTCGATTATTTAATCGAGAAAATCAGACAAATTTTGAAGCTTGATAAAGTGATTCCCGTCGCGCTGGTCGGAGCGGGCAATTTGGGCCGCGCGTTATGCAATTACAACGCTTATTTAAAAGACAACATGAAAATTGTCGCTGTCTTTGACGCGCAACCGAACAAAATCGGCGAATCGATCAATAACTTAAAAGTAAAGCCGATGGAAGAGCTCGGGACGACGATTCGCGAGCTGCAGATCAGGATCGGGATTATTACCGTTCCTGCGCCGGAAGCGCAGCAGGTCGCCAACCAGTTCACCGAAGCGGGCGTCGAAGCGATCTTGAACTTTGCGCCGCTCATTATTAAAGTACCGAGCGATGTACGGGTACACCATGCGGATTTCACGACGGACCTGCAAAGCCTCGCTTATTATTTGGATTAATTTATCCGATAAATGAATAACAACAAGCCCGTGCCGAACCGGCACGGGCTTGTCCTATTATTATACGAACGCGTAAATGATTTTGTAGATGAGGAACGCAATCACCATACTGATCGGAATTGTGATGATCCAGGTTAAGATCATTCGTGTTACCGTTGCCCATTTGACATCATGGAATCTCATCACGGAACCTGTTCCGATGATCGAGGAGGAAATGACGTGGGTTGTCGATAACGGCATCCCGAGATGGGTCGACGTTTGAATGACGATCGATGAGTTCAAGTCGGAAGCGAAGCCGTTGATCGGCTCGATCTTCAGCAGCTTACGGCTCATCGTCTTGATAATGCGCCATCCGCCGATTGAGGTTCCGAGGCCCATAGCGGTTGCAGCGGCTAATTTAACCCAGAGCGGAACGTCCAGCGTGTCTTGCTGGTTCATCGCAACCAAGGCGAATACGATGATCCCCATCGCTTTCTGAGCGTCGTTCCCGCCGTGGGAAAAGGAAAGCAGTCCGGCCGAGAAAATTTGGAAAATGCGGAACGTGCGATTGAGCTTGGAACGCGATTGGTTACCGGTCGACATAATAAAGAACCGGATAATCCACATAATCACGATACCGGTAGCGAACGCGACAATTGGCGATAAGACAAGAATCAGAATGATTTCACGAAACCCGGACCAGTTTAAAGCGTCCATCCCTGCGCCTGCAATGACCGCGCCGGCAAGCGAGCCGATAAGTGTGTGGGAAGAAGAGGACGGAATGCCGTAATACCAGGTGAGCAAGTTCCAAAGTATAGCCGTAATCAAGGCGGCGATGACGATATAAATACCGTTCTCAATGGTAGCCGGATTCGCGACTTTACCGCCCACCGTTTTAGCGACTTCTGACGAGTAGATTGCGCCGAGAAAGTTCAAAACGGCCGCGTAGATGATGGCGAATCTCGGTGACAGCGCTTTGGTTGAAATAGAAGTAGCGATAGCATTGGCCGTATCGTGAAATCCGTTGATAAAATCGAACAGAAGCGCCAAAGCAACGACTACAATCAATATGGTTAACATAATTTCCTCCTAAGTCATTGTGCATATTACCACTAACCGGTCCGGACTGGCCGGCAAGGTTAAGAGTATCTCAGCACAACGCTCTCCAAGATGTTGGCGACATCTTCACAGGCATCGGTCGTTTGCTCAAGGCGTTCGTACATTTCTTTCAATTTAAAATCGTGGTAAGGATCTTTCGGATTGGTGAAAATTTCACGGATGCCCTCGCGCATTAAACGGTCTCCTTCATTTTCCAAGCTGTTGATTTGCACGGTATGCTCCGTCAGCTGCATATACTTTTTCTTGGACAGCAGCTTGAAGGCATCGAGGATATGCTGACAGCTGGCTACGAGCACCGCAGAAAATTCCTTCATATATTTATCGGTAAACGTAATGTTCATATAGTCAAAACGTGCGATCGATGCTTCAATTCCGTCGAGCACGTCGTCGACCTTGGAAGCGAGCTCCATAATGTCTTCCCGGTCCAAAGGCGTAATGAACACTTTATTCAAGCCCTTGAAAATTTGATGCGTGATTTGATCTCCGGCATGCTCCAAATCCCGCAGCTGGGGGTAGAAGTTCGCCGGCGGCTCCGATCCCATCATGGCGGTTCGGAAAACTTGAGCGGCCTGCAGCGTGTTTTCAGAAGCCTTAATGAGCAGCAGTAAAAAATCGGTATCGTTCTTTTTTGTAAACAACATGGCTTTCGCCTCCTAAATTTATCGTAAATTTACAATATATAAATACTGTAACTACGGTTTATGTAGAAATAAGGGGTAAATTAACACAAAATTAAAAATAACACACTCGAATGTCGGAATGCAATCCTAGTTTCTCCAGAATCGTCTATGATGATGTGCATCCTTCCATGTGAAGGTGCGAAAGGCTCTCGCACCGCTTGCTGCTTGATTTTGCGTCGTTGAAATTGTACATTGGTAACGGGAATGTAGCGAAGAGGAAAGGAACGGAAACGATGAAGAGAACGGTAATTACGAACGGACTTTTTATTACAATGGATGAACGGCAGCCGCTCGTTCGCGGATTTATGATTGTAGAAGGAGAGCGAATTGTACATATTGGGGAAGGCACGCCGGATCCAAGCGATTCGTTCGACGAAACGGTCGACGGCAGCCGCAAGCTGTTTATGCCCGGATTCGTCAACACGCACGGTCATGCGGCGATGTCCCTGCTTCGCGGCTATGGTGACGATATGGCGCTGCAGGTATGGCTTCAGGAAAAAATGTGGCCGATGGAAGCCAGGTTCACTGCGGCGGACGTTCGCGCGGGGACGCTGCTTTCGATACTGGAGATGCTTAAAGGCGGGACGACGACCTTCGTCGACATGTACGATCATATGAACGAAGTGGCTCAGGCGTCCGCGGAAAGCGGAATTCGCGCTTGCCTGACGCGCGGGGTGATCGGTTTATGTCCGCGCGATGTGCAGGACGCTAAATTAGCTGAAGCCGTCCAATTCGCCAAAGATTGGCACGGACAAGCCGAAGGACGCATTACGGCGATGATGTCGCCTCACGGTCCGTATACATGCCCGCCCGACTATATTGAGCGAATTGTGCAGGCGGCGCACGATCTTGATTTGCCGATTCATACGCATATGTCCGAAACGGCCCGGGAAGTGCAGGACAATGTGGACCAGTACGGAGCTAGGCCGGTTGCTCACTTGGAGAAGCTTGGCGTGTTCTCGCGGCCGACGCTCGTTGCGCACGGCGTTCATTTGACCGATGAGGAGATCGCCGTTCTGAAGCGATACGACGTCCGGGTCTCTCACAACCCCGGCAGCAATCTTAAGCTGGCGAGCGGGGTAGCGCGTGTGCCGGATTTAATGAAAGCGGGCGTACTGGTATCGCTCGGAACGGACGGCGCGGCGAGCAACAACAATCTGGACATGCTCGAAGAAGTGCGTCTTGCAGCGTTAATTCATAAAGGGGTATCCGGTGATCCGGTTGCGGTTTCCGCTGCGGAAGCGTTAAGAATGGGGACGCTGGACGGGGCGAGATCGATTTGGCTGAACGACGTGGGCGCGTTAAGCGCGGGGATGAAGGCTGACTTTATCGCGCTGGATCTGGACCAAGCGCACTATTATCCGCGCACGAACGTCATCTCTCATGTGGTGTACGCTGCAAGCTCGCGCGATGTGACCGATGTTTGCATTAACGGTCGCTGGGTCGTGCGCAAGGGGGAATGTCTTACGTTGGACGAAGAGAAAATCAAAGCTGAGGCGCAGCGCAGTTTCGAACGTTTGACGAGCGTGTAACGAACGCCAGAAAGGAGCGCCGTCCGTGCGTAAACGATGGAAATGGTCGCTATCCGCGGCCGCTATATTGATTGTCGCCGCGGTCGGTTTCAATTGGCTGTACCGCGCGGTGTCGGCCGATGAGTGGACCGTACAGCGCGCAGCTGTAATCAGCGCTTATGAGAAGACCGTACTGACGAAAGCAGTTAAGGTCGAGAGGTTTATAAGCGATAAGTCGTATACGGTCATTACAGGGGAAAATAAGCTCGGTCAGCCGGTATACGTATGGGTGGGCGAGAACGAGATACGTACGGAGATGGCTGCCAGCGGCATCCCGATGTCCGAGGCTGCGGCTAAAGTAACGGCCAAGCACCCTTCGGCGACTATTCTCAGGGCGACACCCGGCATCATGAACGACAAGCCGGTATGGGAAGTGTTCTACAAGCTGACACCGGAAGGGCAAGATCGCGAACAGCATTTTTACGATTATTATCAGTTTCAGGATGGCGCCTGGATCGATACATGGCGTTTGTCCATCCAATAAAGTCCGGTCTCAGCCGCCTCGGTTCGTGCATATGCACGAGCCGAGGCGGTTTTGCGTTGCTTTGGAATTGCCACACTTTGTATACACAACTCGTATATATTATATGATATACTTTCAATACAGAAATGTTGATATACGAATTGTGCGGCACCCAATTAAATATATTCAAAGAAAGGGGGACGTCAGCTTATGAAGTTACGTCTCTTACCTGTCATATTGAGCGTTGTAATCTCCTCTACGTTATTGTTTGGAGGGTATTTCGCCTATCAAAGCTATGCGATGGAAAATCCGCTGCAGAAGATCGTCAACGGGATTGAGGGCGTTGAGCTCGTATCTACACATTTGACTGCGGACAAGGCTGCCATTGACGTGAAACTGGCCGCGGGCAAGAGCTTGCGGGAAGTGTACAGCACCATTCAAACGGAAGGAAAGCCGGTCATCGGCGACCGCGAGCTTCAGATCAAGGTGCAAAACGGTTCTTCGCCGCGGCTTGATGCCTGGTGGTCTTCGGTGTTGTTCGAGGTCGCGCAAGCGATGGAAACGAAGCAATACGCGCAAATTCCGAAGACGCTGCAGGCGCATACGGAAGCTGACCCGAACGGGATCCGCGCGACGACTGAAATGGACGATCGGTATGTTTATATTACGTTAACGGACGGTGAATCGAGCAAATATATCATGCTGCCTAGAACGCCTGCGAAAATGGGGGTGTGGCCAAGTGAGTAAGTACGGTAAAGAAATTTTGATCGGCGCCGTGCCGGTCGTGATCTTTTTCTTATATTTCCTGGGTGTGAACATCATCCCGATTGTATTTATGTCTGTCATTTTGGGTACCTTCCTGTATATGAGCCGTGCCCGCAGCGGCATGGGGCTCAGCTCGGACCGGAAGGCAAGAGCGAAATCTCCGGTATTTATGACGTTCGACGACATTGGCGGACAAGAGCGGGCGAAGCGGGAACTGAAAGAAGCGCTTGATTTTATTATTCGGCATGAAGATATTAAGAAGCTCGGCATACGGCCGTTGAAGGGCATATTACTGACAGGACCTCCGGGAACGGGGAAGACGTTGATGGCGAAAGCGGCCGCGCACTATACGAATTCTGTGTTTATGGCGGCTTCCGGCAGTGAGTTTGTTGAAATGTATGTCGGTGTCGGGGCAAGCCGAATTCGCGATTTATTTAAAGAAGCCCGCGCTCGCGCCGTAAAGGAAAATAAAGAAAGCGCGATTGTCTTTATCGATGAGATTGACGTCATCGGGGGGAAGCGGGAAGGCGGTCAACAACGCGAATATGACCAGACCTTGAACCAGCTTCTTACCGAAATGGACGGTATTCATACGACTGAAAGTCCGCGCGTGCTGATTATGGCCGCGACGAACCGCAAGGAAATGCTCGACAGCGCTTTGCTGCGTCCCGGCCGATTTGACCGGCATATTGAGGTCGATTTGCCCGATAAGAAGGGGCGTCTGCATATACTGAAGATTCACGCGAAAAATAAACCGATCGCCGAGGATGTCGATTTGGAGGCGGTCGCGAAAGAGACGTTCCAGTTCTCCGGCGCGCAGCTTGAGAGTGTCATGAACGAAGCCGCGATTTATGCGATGCGCGAACAATCCGAGACGATCAAAGCCCGGCATTTGTCGCTCGCCGTCGATAAAGTCATGCTGGGCGAGAAGACGGACCGCGAATCGACGAAGGAGGAACGGGACCGGGTCGCGCTGCACGAGCTTGGACACGCCATCGTGGCCGAATGCGTTCGCCCGGGATCGGTATCTCAAGTGTCTCTTAGTCCGCGCGGCAAGGCGCTCGGATTCGTACGGCACAATCCGCAGGCCGACCAGTATTTGTACACGAAACAGCAAATTGAAGAGCAGATCATGATCGCGCTTGGCGGTTCCGTGGCCGAAGAGATGTTCTACGGTAGCCGCAGCACCGGCTCGCGCAACGATTTCGAGCAGGCGCTGCAGATGGTTCGCACGATGATGGATTCCGGTTTGACGAAGCTCGGGATCATCGACCGCAATATGGTGACGAAGCAGGAGCTGATGAGGGAGAATGCGGCGATTTTGGACGAGCTGACGCAGTCGACGCGCGAATTGCTGGAGCGTCATCGCCAGGTGTTCATGGAATCGCTGGACATTTTGACCGCTGAGGAAGTGTTGTCCGGGGATCAGTTCCGCGAACTGCTCAAGAAGATTGAAGCTGCACAGCAAACCGCATAGATTTTAGACAATAACAAGGGGCAATCCGATGAGATTGCCCCTTTTTCGCATGATTTCCGGCGAAATCAAAAAAAATGACCGAACCTGCAACTTTTTTGGCGAATCATAGTCTAATAGAGTAATAGAAATTGTCAAATTTTTGAGGTTCGAGGTGTACGATGAAGTTTCTAACGTCTTGGTTTACGCTGCTGCTGCTGTCGTTATTGCTGATTCCGGCCGTTTTTGCCGAATCGCCGTCGATTCAATTGTTTATGAACGGAAAGCAGTTGGTCCCCGAAGTATCCCCCCGCATCGTCAACGGCAATACGATCGTGCCGGTCCGGATTATCGCAGAATCTCTAGGTTCCAAGGTGTCTTGGGATGCCAAGCAGCGGAAGGTCAGCGTCGATCAAGGACAAACGAGTATCCAGCTGTTTATCGACAAAACATCCGCCGTGGTGAACGGAAAAACGCATCAGTTGGAAGCGCCGCCGGTCATTATTGGCGGGAATACGATGCTGCCGCTTCGTTTTGTGGTCGAACAATTGAATACGAAAGTGACGTGGGACGAGCTGACGCGCTCGGTCTTTATGTACAAGCAAGAAGACAGCGGCGCCAAGCCTGTTGAAGCCGGTCAACCGGACGTTAACGCCGGAGGCGTTGCCTCAAAGCCGGGCAGCCCGAATTCGGGACAGCCGCCAGCGGCGAAAGACGACCCGAAACCGAACGGCGGGGGAAGCGGATCGCAGCAAGAGCTCCCGGCGAGCGGCGGAGCAGGCAAAGATCAAACGGCGGTGCTGCCCGTACCGGACGGACAGCCGGTGAAGGCAGGCGAGCTGCCGGTCGGGGCGGGTAACGCCGCGACTTTGCCGAATGCGGTTTATGCGATTGCCCTGAACAACGACGAGCTTGTCGTACACACGTCAAGCGAGAGCGTGTTAAACCCGAAAATTTTCCGTTTATCAAATCCGGACCGTCTTGTGATCGACGTGCCCGGCGTAGAGCTCGATACCGCATTAACGGCTGTAATGAACGGCCAATCCGAAGGAATCTTGGCGCTTGCGAACGATAAGGTATCAAAAATTCGTTACTCTCTATTTTCAAAAGAAGATTCTATCGTTAGAATAGTAGTAGATTTGGCTAAGAAGGTTCCATTCAGCTATACGCCTTCCGATAAGCCGGGTCAGTTCTCAATTCAATTCCCGGAGCGGCGTTCGAAGTTTCTCGTCTATGTAGATCCGGGTCATGGAGACGGAGATCCGGGCACGAGCTCTAAAGCGACGGGACGTCAAGAGAAGACGTTCGTCCTTGCGGTCGGCAAGAAGGTGGCCGCGCTGCTCGAGAAGGAGCCGAACATTCAGGTCGCCATGACGCGCTCGGACGATACGTTCGTGAAATTGCAGGACCGTGTCGCGATGGCGAACAATGCGGACGCCGACCTGTTCGTATCGATCCATGCCAACTCCGGCAGCAAAGAATCAATCGGCGGAACGGAAACGTTCTATAACACGGAGCAAAGCCTGCCTTTTGCAAAGATTATGCATCAGGAACTGCTGAACGCCACAGGCTTCCCGGACCGCAAGGTGAAGTTCGGGGATTTGCACGTCGTCCGCGAAACGACCATGCCGTCGGTGCTGCTGGAAATCGGATTTATGAGCAACAAGACCGAAGAAGAACTGATGTTTCAAGATGCTTTTCAAAACCAGGTAGCTGCAGCCATCGTACGAGGCATCAAGAAGCAGCTTCACCTGGAATAAGGAGTGTTTTCCATGCAAAACCATTGGCGTCATACCTTAGCTGCCGCAGCCATTCTCGCGGTCGTGCTGTCGGGGTGCGGACAAGCCAAACCGTTAAACGGAACACAATCGAACCAAACGGCTAAGCAGCCCGCCCACCAAACGGAACAAGGCCAAACGTCCGGCGGCGGTTCGAACTCACAAGCGCCTGCCGCAGCGTCCGAGCAGTCCAAGATATCGAAGGTCATTAAAACGTATTACAGCGACGCCGAGTTCACGAAGCTCGTAGAGCAGCAAGCCAAGATCGAGTTCAAGAACGAGGCCGATCAATATTTGGCCGCGTTGAATCAGTTGAAAAAAACGCCGGACGATACAACGATCTCCTTGTGCAAAGAGATCTCGTTCAAGTCGGCCGTGCTGAAAGACGGTCAAGTCACCGTCGACCTCTCCCTGCCGGACGCGGCGCGTCTTGGCTCGCCGGGCGAAGAAATGCTGCTGGACGCTTTGAAGAAAACGTTATTTCAATTCAGCGAAGTGAAGACGATTGAAATTTTGCTCGACGGCAAACAAGTCGAAAGCTTGATGGGGCATATGGAGCTTCCGCATCCTATCAAACGATAGCCGTAAGAGTCATCCGATAACTGACATCCGAAGAGACCGAGAGGAGTTCGCCCTTACATGAACAGAAAGAAAAAGAAACAAACCCGCAAGCTGACGGCTGCCGTACTGGCGCTGACGCTGGCTTTCAGCGGATCCGCTTTCGCGGCGGATCCGGTTCCGACAACGACGTCGAGCAGCAGCGGCCTCGTGCTGCGCTTCTCCGACGTCGAAGCCAGTCACTGGGCGATCAAACACGTGACCAAGCTGGCGTCGCTCGGTATCATACAAGGGTACGAGAAAGCGGAATACCGGCCTGAGAATACGGTTTCCCAGCAGGACGTCATCATCATGGCCATCCGCATGATGGGGCTTGAGGACGAAGCGCTGGCGAACAAAGCGGAAACCGTGCTTCCGGTGCTCGTCAGCGACTACGCCAAACCTTACGTCGCGTACGCTTTCGATAAAGGCTTGATTTTGCCGGCGGAAGAACTTGAGAGCACGCCTGCCAAGTCGGTCTGGGGTTCCCGCGATGCGTCCCGCGAATGGGTGGCCAAGCTGGTTATCCGCGCAATCGGCAAAACGGATTTGGCGAAGCAGCACGCGAGTTCGACCGTGCCGTTCACGGACGCAGCCGATTTCTCGGCATGGGCTAAAGGTTACGTGAATGCGGCTGTGCTGCTCGGCATCGTGCAAGGCTTCGAGGACGGGGGCTTTAAACCGGGCGGGAAAGTAACGCGGGCGCAGATGGCCACGTTCTTGAGCCGGGCGGACAAAGAGCTGACGACGCGTTCCGAGCGTGTTACGATCGGATACGTGATGGAGCTGACGGATAAGAAAATCAGTGTCCTGAACGATAAAAACGAAACGATTACATACAACCTTTCGGCCGATACGGTGATTTACAATGCGAAAGACGACAGCCGCATACCGCTTTCGCAAATCAAGCTGACGAATCAAGTGTATCTGGTGCAAAACTTGAATAACGCCTTGTATGTGGAACTGACGGACGAATCGGAAAAAATGGAAATCGTCGAAGCGACCCTGAACGACGTATTCCTGGATCAGATGATCGTATCGGTTCAGCAGGGCAATCAGAAGAAGCTGTTCGAGCTTTCGTCCAATGTATCCGTTACGGATAAGGACGGTCGCGGCCAAAGCATTGGCTCCATTCCGTTCGGCAGTGTCATCGAGTTGAAGCGCAATACGCTGCTGAAGGAAACGAAAATTACGCATATTGTCGTGAAGCAGGTGCCGCTGAGCAAGACGGCGGAAGGCACGGTGCTCAGCGTCGACAAGACGCAGAACGTGATCAGTCTGCTGGAGAAAACGAGCGGCCAAAGCGAAACGTATTCCCTGGTCGATCCCGTTCTCGTGACGCTGCAGGACGGAACGCCGGCCGACTTATCGAGGCTTCATGTGGGCGATTCGGTCGGGTATGAGGTGAAAGCGAATAAGCTTGTGTCCGTTTCCGTGAAGAAACAGGCGGACGTGGTGACGACGGTACAAGGGACGCTCACGGCCGATGTCAGCAAAGATTCGCGAATCATTACGATCACGAAATCGGGAGGAAGCTCGCTCGCTTCTTATTTCGTCAACGACAACGCGATCGTGTCCATCAACGGGTTATCGGCCGCAAGCTTGTTCGATTTGGAGAAAGGCGACGAGCTTACGCTTGATTTGCTGAACGACAAGGTCGTGAAGGTGTCGGTGACAAGCCGCGAAGTTGAAACGATTGAGTTCGCCGGCATTATCAATTACGAACCGACGTCTAAAGTGCTGACGGTGACCAAAGGCAACGATGAGGTCGATGCATTCCAGATCACCGATGAAACGACGATCAAGTATGCCGGTTCGACGCTGCCGGTCTCGCAGTTCCAAACGACGTTTATTGGAACCCAGTCGGGCGCAACGAACACGGACCGTAACAAGAAAGTCAACTTGAAGGTATCGAAAAAACGTATCGTAGCCCTCGAAATGACTCAAACGCTGGATGCGACGGTCACGCAAGTGAATACGGCGACCTTCGAAGTGACGATCCGTACGGCGGGCGGCAAGAGTCTGGTCTTTAAAGCGCCGGGGGCTACCGTCGAAATGCAGGATAAAGCAAACGGCACGCTGGCCGATCTGAAGGTAGGCGATCCCGTACGCGCAACGCTTCTGTTCACGCAGGATATGATCGGTTCATTCGCCGTGAAGAAATCGAGTCTGTACAAAACGCAAGTGACGAATGCGAACACGAAACAGGTTAGCGTAAAAGATGAGAACGGCGGCGGTCTGGTGACGTTCACGGTGGACAGTCTCGATAAAATCGTCAACCCGTATAAACCTGCGGCCGCGTTCGAAGATATTCTGACCGATGAGTATGTGAAGGTGAGCTTCACCGGCGCCAAGCTGGATCAGCTTACGATATTGAATACGATTCGCGGGAAAGTGAACGCGGTTGATGCGTCCATCGGCACGGTAACGGTTCAAGACTTCCAGGGCGGCGTACACGTGCTGCCGCTCGGACAAAACTTTACGGTCAAACAAGCGGACGGCACCGTCACGGCGACCTTGACCTCGTTGAAAGCAAACGATCGTGTCGAGATCGTGAAAGATGCAAGCGAGAAGACGATCCTGCGCGTTGCAGCCGCAGCGAAACGAACCTTCGCCTCCTTCGACAGCGTCTTGAATCAGGTCGTATTCAAACCGATCGGAAACGGCAGCAAAGATCGTTATAACTTGTTTGCCCGCGCTTATCTGCATAAAGGCGCCCAAACCGTAACGCCAGGCGCATTCGCCGACAGCGAAGAAGTGAACGTATTCGTGATCGACGATAAAATTGTTGAAATTGAGAAGCCTTAACCGCACTTTATTGAAACTTTTTACGCATTGGAACCGTCTAGCTAGTAGGATTTCCTGCTGGTTAGGCGGTTTTTCGCTGATTAACACGAATTTCGTAAAAAATTCTTATTTTCTTATCAGATTTCATTGATTCGGGTTCCATGATTCGGTAAACTAAATAGACAGCAGCTTCGAAGGAGGGGGCGGGATGCCATTGAATCGAACACAAGTGCGAGCGATCCTGGACACGATGGCAGAAATGTTTCCCGACGCCCACTGCGAGCTTACTCATTCCAATCCGTTCGAGTTGACGATTGCCGTCCTGCTTTCAGCGCAGTGCACCGACGAGACGGTTAACAAAGTGACCGCGACGTTATTTCAGAAGTATAAGAAACCGGAAGATTATTTGGCCGTGCCGCTGGAGGAATTGGAACAGGACATTCGCCGGATCGGGTTGTTCCGCAACAAAGCGAAGAACATTCAAGCGTTGTGCGCCATATTGTTGGACAAGCACGGCGGGGAAGTGCCGCATGAGCACGAGCAGCTGGTGGAGCTGCCCGGGGTTGGACGCAAGACGGCTAACGTCGTCGTTTCGAACGCTTTCGGCGTTCCCGCCATCGCGGTGGACACGCATGTCGAACGAGTCTCGAAGCGGCTTGGACTGGCGGGCGCGAACGACTCAGTGCTAGAAGTCGAGAAGAAGCTGATGAAGATCGTTCCGCGCGAGGAATGGACGCAGACGCACCACCGGCTCATTTTTTTCGGTCGTTACCACTGTAAGGCTCAGACGCCGAAATGCGAGATTTGTCCGCTCGTCGAAGTATGCCGTGAAGGAAAGAAACGTATGAAAACGGGCACAAACAGGAAACCTATACCAAAGGGACCCAAACGAGAAACTAAACGAGAAACCAAACGCGAGATTCAAGCGAAGAAAGGATAGGATTACAATGAAATGCATTTCGGTGTATACGAACGACTTTGAGGTATTTTCAGATATTTACGAAAAGGTGCTCCAGACACCGCTTCAAGAAAATGAAGAGCTGCAGGTAGACGGCATTATCGTGTCCGAATCCGGCAGCGTGCCGGAAAACTACTTGACCCGTATGAAACAGCGCCCGGAAGTCGTAGTGATGAAAGTGAAGGATAAGGACATCACGATTTTACAACACCGCGACGTGTTCGAAATATTTATTCCCGAGACGGAAAATGTGATACACTAAAACCGAAGCGATTCGGTTTTTTCTTTTCGTTTTTTCTTTTCGTTTTTTCTTCGTACGGATCGTTTCGATCAGAGAGAGGGCAGGGTAGACAATCGGATGAAAAGCGTACTGACAACATCATCGGACCTGGCCGCGATTCAGGGAGGCGATAAGCCGGCAGTCATGGCTTCGCCCGTTGAAGCGGTTAACGCGTTACAGGCTATTATGGAACAAGCGGGCGACTACGAGCACGCGAACAAGCTGAAGCAGCTGCTGGCGAAAGCCGAGAGCGGACGGCTGAATTTGGCGTTCTGCGGGCATTTTTCCGCAGGAAAATCAAGTTTGATCAACAGGCTGTGCGGGCATCCGCTGCTGCCTTCAAGTCCCATCCCGACGAGCGCAAACATCGTCAGCATCGCAAGCGGGGAGGCGGGAGCGCGAGTCGTGTACCGGGGGGGAACGGATTCGGAGCCTGGAGCTGCCGATGCGTCCCGGTCCGAGCGGGTGCCGCTGGAAGATCTGGCTGCTCATTGCCGCAACGGGGAACAGATTGAAACGGTAGAAATCACGTACCCGATCCCGTTCCTGAAGGATCATGCCGCGCTGCTCGACACGCCGGGGATCGACTCGACGGATGACGCGCATCAAATGTCGACGGAATCGGCGCTTCATCTGGCCGACGTCGTCTTCTATGTGATGGACTACAATCATGTGCAATCGGAAGTCAATTTGGCTTTTACGAAAAAAATGACCGAATGGGGCAAGCCGCTCTATTTGATCGTGAATATGATCGATAAACATCGCGAGCACGAAGTGAAGCTTGAGACCTATAAAGCCGGCGTACAGGAAGCGTTCGCGAGCTGGGGCGTACGGCCGGACGGGATCGTTTACACGTCCGTCAAGGTCCCCGATCATCCGGCCAGCGAATGGAGCAAGCTTGACTGGCTTATCGGCGAATTGATCGGCCGGCGTGAGGGACTCGTGGCGCAAAGCTTGGAGAAGTCCGCCCGCGCGCTTGCGCTCGCTCATGCGGCCAAGCAGGCCGAGGCGAACGAGCCGGTCAAGGAAGCGCTGCATGCGCGTTTGGCTGAAGACGAAGAAGCGGAATCGGCGCAGCGTGAATACGGTGAGGCCACCGCCGAGCTGCAGCGGTTGGAAGGGCTGCCCCATGCGCTGCTCACTCTACTCCGCAAGGATGTGACGGCGCTGCTTGACAACGCCAACGTCATCCCGGCGGCGACGCGCGACCTCGCTCACGCGTATTTGGAGAGCCGCCGGCCCGGCTTCAAGGTCGGCTGGCTCGGTTCGGCGGCGAAGACGGCTGCCGAACGGGAGCAACGGCTGGCCGCCTTGCATCAGGACTTCGTCTCGCAGGTGCAGACGCAGATCGAACGCCATGTGCAGCTGACGTTGAAGCGGCACCTGGACGGGCAAGGGCTGCCGAAGGAGCGCGTCCAGCTTGTCGCGGACGAGGTGACGTTCGACCTGACGCCGGATTGGCTGGCCGCACAGGTGAACGAAGCGGCGGTGTTCGGGGGCGAATACACGCTGACGTATTCGAAGCAGATTGCCGCTGAAGCAAAGGCGGCCTACCGCAAGCTGGCGCTGGCCGCGGCCGAGCGGCTGACGGCCGAGCTCGCGGCGGCGCTCGCTCCGCAGCGCGAGGCGCTGCAGGCGCGGATGCGCGAGCTTGACACGCGGCTGGCGGCCGTGCGCGAGCTGGAGCAGCTCGCGCAGGCCGAGGCC
>NZ_BCPS01000079.1:0-167453 GCF_016586185.1 Paenibacillus sp. EPM92 | reverse complement strand
GCAACCGCTTCACGATCGCGCTGTTCGGGGCTTTCAGCGCAGGCAAATCGTCGTTCGCCAACGCGTTGATCGGCGAACGGGTGCTGCCCGTTTCGCCGAATCCGACGACGGCGGCGATCAACAAAATCATGCCGCCCGATGCGGAAGCGGGCTGGCCGCACGGAACGGCCAAAGTGCGCATGAAGAGCCGCGACCGGCTGATCGCCGACGTGTTGTACTCGCTCGAGGTGCTTGGCGAGAAGGCCGTTACGATCGAGCAGGCGCTGCAGGCGATCGGCGGGTTGAAGGCCGACCGGATTCCGGGCAAGGGCAAGCCGCATTATGCGTTTCTCCGTGCCGTTCAGCAGGGCTGGAGCGGCATGAGCGATTTCCTCGGGCAGGAGCTGCGCATCACATCGGATGAATTCGGCAGTTACGCCGCGGACGAATCCAAATCGTGCTTTGTCGAACTCATCGAATTATATTATACGAACCCGTTGACGGAGCAGGGCGTCGTGCTGGTCGATACGCCGGGAGCGGACTCGATCAACGCACGTCATACCGGCGTCGCCTTCGACTATATCAAGAACGCGGACGCGATTCTGTTCGTCACGTATTACAACCATGCGTTCTCCCACGCCGACAAGCAATTTCTGCTGCAGCTCGGCCGGGTCAAGGACAGCTTCGAACTGGATAAAATGTTTTTCATCGTCAACGCCGCCGACCTCGCTTCCTCCGCGGAGGAGCTGGAAGGTGTCGTCGGTCATGTCGAAAGCAATTTGCTTCAGCACGGCATTCGCCATCCGCGCATTTATCCGCTCTCCAGTTATTACGCCCTGGAAGGCAAGCAGAACGGCGATCCGCAGACGACGGAGCAATCGGGCATCGTTCGCTTCGAGCGGGACTTCGTCCGCTTCACCTTCGGGGAACTGACCGACATCGCGGTCAGAGCCGGCGAAGCGGACATCCGCCGCGCGGCGGACACGCTGCAGCGCTGGATCAACAGCGCGAAGAGCGATGCGGCCGACCGGGCCAAGCAGGCGGAAGAACTGCGCAGCGCCCTGCGAACGAGCGCCGCCCGGCTGGAGCAGGACGCCGATAAGGCTGACGTCCGGGAGCTCGGCAAGGAAATCGAGGAGCTGCTGTATTATGTCAAGCAGCGATCTTCATACCGTTTCGGCGAATTGTTCAACGTGGCGTTTAACCCTTCGCTGTTCCGTGAAGACCCGCGCGACGCCAAAGTGGTGCTGCAATCGGCTTGGGAAGACCTGCGCCGGATGATCTCCTTCGATTTGTCCCAAGAGATTTTGGCCACGACGCTGCGTATCGAGAACAAGATCAACCGGATGGCGAAGCAGGCGGCTGACTCGTGGACGGAGACGATACGTACGGAAATTCCTTCATTCGAGCCTGCCGATGTGCAGCCGTTCAAGCTGCGTACGCCGGAGTTGACGGACACGCTGCTGGCGGACGAGGTGCAGACGAAGTGGTTGGCGTCCTTCTTCAAGAATGCGAAGCAGTTTTTCGAAGGAGAGGGCAAGTCACAGCTGCGCAAGGAGCTGGGAGCGAAGCTGAACGATCCGATGCGCCGCTTTACGGAAGCGCAAGCCGCCCGGCTGGAGGAGGCTTACGCCGATCAATTGCGCAGCGTCATCGCCGAGCTGGCGGGGCAATGGCGCACGGCGCTTGAAGAGCAGGCCGAAGGGCTGCTTGAGGCGCTCGACATGAAGCTTGACTTGGAAGCGTTGAAAGAAAAGCATTGCCGCCTGCTGCAGTATTTGCCGCCGAGCTAATCCGGGTGGCGGGCCGTCCAAACCTCCGATTTCTAGCCTTACGGCGAAGTCGGGGGTATTTTTTTGTCTTTTTCGACGCAAGGTCTCATATACATGTGGGGATGCGGAGCACACCCGCCCGGGAGCGCGAAGAACGTAAATTTCAGGGAGGTAGAGACGTTGAAGAACTCGACACGTCTGTGGAAGCGTACGTTAGGAACGATTCAATGGGTCACGGCCTTTGCTGTCATTGTCACCGTTGTGCTGTCAGGCCGGTGGTTTATCAAGGCGCAAACCATTCCGCGCTATGATGTGTTTCTGGACGAACAGCTGATGGGAACCGTCTCGGATCCCGATGTGGTGAAAAGGTGGAAGAACGAACGTTACGAGGAAATGGAACGCCAACAGCCGAATTTACGGGTAACCTCGAATATGGAGAGGCTTCATTTCGTGGGCAACGAAACGTTTCACGGTGTTATCGATAACGAAGCCGTTATTGCCGCGCTGAAAGACAGAATCGTGTTTTATTTCTTTGCTGCGGAAATCCGCATTGACGGCAAATCGGTCGGGGTTGTGAAAGATGTAGCTGCGGCCGCCGAGCTGCTGGAGCAGATTAAAGCTCCATTCCTGCCGTCCCCGGACAGGAAGAACATAAGAGTGCGGGCGTTATCCGCCGAATTCGTCGGATCCTCCCCGGATTCCGCAGTTGCCGCAGCCCAAGCGCGGACAACCGGTACGTTCGTCCAAGACGTCAGCATCAACGAGACGCTCGTCAAGCCCGGGAAGGTCGAGGCTTCCGACGTAGTGAAGGAGCGCATATTATCGGGGACCTACGAAGCGCAAACGTATACGGTGGAGCGCGGCGACTGCTTGTCCTTAATCGCCCAGAAGTTTGCGATCCCGCTCGAGACGCTTCGGGCGAACAATCCGGAAATTAAACGCGATTTGATCCGCGTCGGGCAGAAGCTTGCGATTACGGTGAAACAGCCGCTGCTTACGGTCAAAACGACCGAGCTGCGCACCGAACAGAGGAAGGTGCCCAGCGGCGTCGTTTATGAGAAGGATGACAGCCTGAGGGCCGGCGTCATTCAAATTGTATCGCAAGGCAAGCCCGGGCTTAAGAAGGTGACGGTTCAATCGATCCATGTGAACGGGCGGTTTACGGAACAATCGACCGTAGGCGAGGAGTTGTTGGAAGCGCCGGTGCAAACCGTCGTCAAACAAGGTACGAAAGTGATTGCCGGCGCCGGGTCCGGCAAGTTCGCCATGCCCGTACTGCGGGGCGAAGTGACGAGCCAATTCGGGCTGCGCTGGGGCAAATCGCATAACGGCACCGATTTTGTGTCCGAGCAGCGGGGGATTATGGCGTCCGACAGCGGCAAGGTCGTATATGCCGGTTGGAAGAGCGGATATGGCAATTGCATTATGATCGACCATGGGAACGGGTATGAGACGCTTTACGGGCATTTAAGCAAAATCGAAGTCAAGAAGGACGAATTCGTCAGCAAAGGCGAAAAAATCGGAGTGATGGGAAGCACCGGAAATTCAACGGGCGTCCATCTGCATTTTGAAATTATTAAGAACGGTTCCCAGCAAAACCCGATGAAATATTTGAGTTGACCCGCAGGACCTCCGCCGCTATAAATCCCCCTTGGGCATGTTTGTTCACTCCGGCCCTATACACCATCCTATATTTCTGCCTGACTTTCTCTGTCCGCACCTTATACAAGTAGTATACAGCATAGGCATAAGTCCGTACATTTGCAAATCGGTCAATGAACGGCTACTCTAAAAAGTATAGTGGATGCTGTGACAAAATTAGACATGGGATCGGGGGAGAAGCATGAGCTCTACACGCTGGTTATGGCGTTCCGTCGGCTTCGGGGCGCTTCTGTCCACAGCGGTATGCGCTGCCGGCTTTGCGTATGCCGTCAATCAAATCATATTCCCGCAAGCGGCTTCAGGGGTAGGCACCGGTTTTGTCGGTACCGTACCTGCACCCGCTGCAAATGAAGGGGCGGCGGCGCCATCCGAACCACAATCCGGTCAAGCCTGGGAAGCGAAAACGCAGATAAGGATCGCAGCGCTCGGCGACTCGTTAACCGCCGGTACGGGGGATATTACGGGCAAAGGGTATGTGCGCAGCGTACGGGACAAGCTGGAGCAGCGACTCGGCAAACCGGTGTACGTTTATAACAATTTTGCGATTCCGGGGTTCCGCACGACCGATTTGTTGAAGGATTGGGAGGCCAAGAAGGACATCGCGAGGTCGATCTCGGAATCGGATCTCGTTCTGCTCACGATCGGCGGGAACGATTTATTTCAAGGCGGCGAAGGCATCTTCAACGCGCCGAACGGCCAAGCCGGCCAAGCGTCCAAGCCTGATGAAGCGAACCCCGGCGAAGGAACGGACGGCCGGACTGCAGCGCCCGTCCCGTCAGGCTCCGACGTTCAGCTGGGTGAAGCGTTCAACCCGCAAGCGGCACTCACGCGGATGCCGGAGGCGCTCCAGCGGCTGGAGCAGATCATCGACCGGGTGAGCAAGGCGAATCCGAATGCGCGCGTCTTGTACGTCGGGCTGTACCATCCTTTTCTCGACATCGATAAAGACCGTGCCGGCGCTCCGATCATCCAGCGCTGGAATACGGCCGCTTTCGAAATCGCAAGCCGTTACCCGAATGTAACGGTCGTTCCGACGTACGATTTATTCGAGCTGCAGGGCTCGAAATATTTATACACCGATCATTTTCATCCGAACCAGCAAGGCTATGAGCGTATTGCCGAGAGGATCGCGGACATTTTACAGTAAACGGGGGAGAGAGGGTCATGGCGGAGCGGACGAGCAAGGGCGGGGACGCCGACATCGTCTTGTCGGTGGAAGGGGTTAAGAAGAAGATCGGGAACAAGCTTATTATCAAAGGCATTTCGTTCGATGTTCGTGCCGGTGAAATCTTCGGTTTCTTGGGCCCGAACGGGTCCGGTAAAACGACGACGATCCGGATGCTGGTCGGTTTAATCAAGCCGACGGCAGGCGAGATTCATATCTGCGGGTACAACGTGCTCAAGCAGCACGAGGAAGCGCTGCAGTACGTCGGCTGTATCGTCGAAAATCCGGAGCTGTACCCGTATTTAAGCGGTTGGGAGAACCTGGAGCATTTCGCCCGCATGCTTCCCGGGGTGACGGAGAAGCGCATCCGCGAGGTAGTGGAGATCGTCGGCATGGACGCGCGCATCCGCGACAAGGTGAAGACATACTCGCTCGGCATGCGGCAGCGGCTCGGTATTGCGCAGGCGCTGTTGAACGATCCGAAGCTGCTCATCCTGGACGAGCCGACGAACGGTCTCGATCCGCAAGGCATCAAGGAGCTGCGCGAATTTATTCGCCGCCTCGCCCGGACGGGACTAAGCGTGTTCGTGTCGAGCCACCTGCTGAGCGAAATTCAGCAGCTGTGCGACCGCGTTGCGATTATAAGCCACGGCGAGGTGCTGCAGGTTGGCGAAGTGTCTTCGCTCGTCGACGAATCGGCGAGCAGGGTCGTCTGGAGCGTGCGGCCGGCCGGCAAGGCGCTGCAGGTGCTGGAGCCGCACGGCGCGGGTACGGACACGCCGGATCTGAGCGCAGATGCGGGTTCGGACGAGCAGCCGGCGAGGATCGCCATGCAGATGAACCCGGACGATATCCCGCTGTTGTCCAAGCGTCTGATTGAAGCGGGGGTTGAGCTGCACGGCATCGAAATCAAGCTTCCGACGCTGGAAGATTTATTCTTGAAAGTGACGGAGGGTGAGCGCATTGGCTAGCTTGTACGGGCTTGTGATGAACGAAAGCATCAAGATGGTCAAAAAGAAACGGCTGCTCGTCGTGCTGCTCATCCTCGCGGCGATCATTCCGATGTTCACCTACGCCCAGATGAAAGTGGCGCAAAACAATCAGAAGCAGTTCGGCACGACCGACTGGCGCGTGGAGCAGCGTCAGAAGGTGCGCGATTACACGCAAAGGCTCGGCAGCGCAAGACTTCCGGAGGAGTGGAAGCAGCGTTTGCAGGTTGAAGTGAAGCTTGCCCAATACTATTTGGATAAAGATGTGAATCCCGCTTCGCCGAACGGGGTAACCTTTACAGTAACGTTCGTTCAAAACGCCGTCGGCTTGTTTATTCCGCTGATGGTCATGGTCATCGCCGCCGATATCGTCTCCGGCGAGCATACGAGCGGGACGATCAAGCTGCTGCTGACGCGGCCGGTGCCCAGGTGGCGGGTGCTTCTCAGCAAGCTGATCACGCTCATCTTGTTCACTTCCGTCGTCGTCGTGGCCACAGCGCTGCTCAGCTACTTGATCTCGGGGCTCTTCTTCGGTTACGGGGGATGGGATATGCCGCGGCTGCTCGGCTTCTCGGTGACGGGAACGGACGTCGATTTCTCCCGCGTTCGCGTGGTGGAGCAGTGGTTTTACCTGCTGCTTGAGCTGGGGCTCGTCTGGTTTGCGGCCGTTGCCGTGGCGATCATGACGATGATGATTTCCGTGCTCGTCCGCAGCACGGCGGCGGGTATGGGCATCATGCTGGCGGTGCTAATTTCCGGCACGATCTTGACAAGCATGGTCTCCTCGTGGGAGACGGCGAAATATTTATTTATGGTCAATCTTGACCTGACGGATTACTTGACCGGCGGTCTTCCACCCATCAAAGGGA
Source organism: Paenibacillus sp. EPM92 (assembly GCF_016586185.1). NCBI lineage: Bacteria > Bacillati > Bacillota > Bacilli > Caryophanales > Paenibacillaceae > Paenibacillus > Paenibacillus sp. EPM92. The sequence continues at coordinate 161,017 of NZ_BCPS01000079.1, read as the reverse complement.
TGGACCTGCCGTTTTCGTTAACGGTGCTCAGTGTCTGGGTCGCGTTGTCGATCCTCGTATCATTTGCCGTTTTCACGAAAAAAGATGTGTTGAACTAATCCGTTCAAATGTTATAATGCATGTTAGCTGAAAGCATACTTGGACGATTTGGCAGAAATGGACAAGCGGTCCAAGTTCGTCACCTTCGGCTAATGAAAACTCAGCGAAACTTTGATTTCTCGTGCTGTGTTGTTTGGGAGGCTGCGATGACGGAACAACTCGATTTGTTTGGAAATACAACGGCGGCGCCTGCGGATTACGGGGCGGACGATATTCAGGTGCTCGAAGGACTCGTTGCGGTGCGCAAGCGCCCGGGGATGTATATCGGCAGCACCACGACGTCCGGTCTGCATCATCTGATCTGGGAGATCGTGGATAACGCGGTGGACGAGCACTTGGCCAAGCACTGCTCGCAAATCGATGTGATCATACATAAGGACCAATCGGTGACGGTGCAGGATAACGGCCGAGGCATCCCGACCGGTATGCACAAAACGGGCATTCCGACACCGCAGGTGGTGTTTACAATTTTGCATGCGGGCGGTAAATTCGGCGGCGGCGGATACAAGAAATCCGGCGGCTTGCACGGCGTCGGCGCATCCGTGACGAACGCGCTGTCCGAATGGCTCGAAGTGGAAATTTACCGCGAGGGCAAAGTGCACCGCCAGCGGTTTGAATATTGGGTTGACGATACCGGGAAAGAGCATGTCGGCGAGCCCGTAACCGGTCTTGAAGTGATCGGCAATACGCGCAAAACCGGCACGAAAGTGACGTTCAAGCCCGATAAGCGGGTATTTCAGGGCGGCACGACGATCAATTACGATACGTTATCTGAACGTTTGCAGGAGATCGCGTTCCTGAACTCGGGTCTGAAAGTAACGGTGACCGACCTGCGCAACAATAAAGAGGACGTATTTCAATACGAGGGCGGCGCGAGTCAGTTCGTCCAGTTTTTGAACGAAGAGAAGAACGTGCTGCACGACGTCATTCATTTTATGGCGGAACGCGACGAGATCGAGGTCGAAGTAGCGCTGCAGTACAACGACGGCTACACGGAGACGCTCGCTTCGTTCGTCAACTCGATTCCGACGCGCGGCGGGGGTACTCACGAAACCGGATTCAAGACGGCGTATACGCGCGTTATGAACGATTACGCGCGGAAAGCCGGATTGCTCAAGGAGAAGGAGAAAAATCTCGACGGCCAGGATTTGCGCGAGGGACTGATGGCGGTCATCAACATCAAGATGGGCGAGGTCGAATTCGTCGGACAGACGAAAGATCAGCTCGGCAGCGCCTCGGCGCGAAGCGCGGTCGACGCGGTCGTGTCCGATAAGATGGCTGTGTTCCTCGAGGAAAACCCGCAGGTCGCGCAAATGATCATGAAGAAGGCGATCCAGTCGGCCCGGGCGCGCGAGGCGGCCCGTAAGGCGCGGGAGGAAGTGCGCAGCGGCAAGAAGGGCAAGAGCGAGAGCTCGAATCTCGGCGGCAAGCTGACGCCCGCGCAGTCCAAAGATTATACCCGCAACGAGCTGTTTATCGTCGAAGGGGATTCGGCAGGCGGTTCGGCCAAGCAAGGACGCGATTCGAAGCATCAGGCGATTTTGCCGCTCAAGGGCAAGCCGATGAATCCCGAGAAGGCGAAGCTGGCCGACATCATGAAGAACGACGAGTACAAGGCGATTATCGCCGCTATCGGCGCGGGTGTCGGACCGGAATTCGAAGTTTCCGAAAGCAATTATGCCAAAATCATCATCATGACCGACGCCGACACCGACGGCGCGCACATTCAAGTGCTGCTGCTTACGTTTTTCTACCGTTACATGAAGCCGTTGATCGACGCCGGCAAGGTGTATATTGCCCAGCCTCCGCTGTTCAAAGTGACCAAGAAATCGGGTAAATCCAGCGAAGTGCGTTACGCCTGGACGGACGAGCAGCTGCAAGCGCTCATGAAGGAGCTCGGCAAGAGCGTTGAGCTTCAGCGGTATAAAGGACTCGGCGAGATGAACCCGGATCAGCTGTGGGAAACGACGATGGATCCGGCGACGCGCACGCTTCTTCAGGTGCAGATCGAGGATGCGGCCAAAGCCGAGAGACGGGTGTCTACGCTCATGGGCGACAAGGTCGATCCGCGCAAACGCTGGATTATCGAGAACGTCGACTTCACGGAATATGAAGAATAAACGGGGGGCAGCAAGTTGAGCATACTTGAGAACTTTTTGCCGGCCTTTCTCGAAGAGGTTGTCGGCGACCGCTTCGGCCGGTATTCCAAATATATTATTCAAGACCGCGCCATACCCGACGTACGCGACGGCCTGAAGCCGGTGCAGCGGCGGATTTTATATGCGATGTACGATGCCGGCAACACGCCGGACAAGACATACCGCAAGTCCGCCAAGACGGTCGGGGATGTGATGGGCAACTATCATCCGCACGGCGACTCGTCCATTTACGACGGGATGGTGCGGATGGCACAGCCTTGGAAGATGGGGCATGTGCTCGTAGACGGCCACGGCAACTGGGGCTCGATGGACGACGACCCGGCGGCCGCGATGCGGTATACGGAAGCCCGGCTGTCGCAGATCGCCATGGAGCTGCTGCGGGACATCGATAAGCGGACCGTGCTGTTCAAAGACAATTTCGACAACACGACGAAGGAGCCGGTCGTGCTGCCTTCGCGTTATCCGAATTTGCTTGTTAACGGCGTCAGCGGTATTTCCTCGGGCTTCGCCACGGAAATTCCGACGCATAACCTGAGGGAAGTCATTAACGGCTGCATCTCGCTGATCGACCGCCCGGACAGTACGCTGGAGGAGCTTATGATGTTCGTCCAAGGTCCGGACTTTCCGACCGGAGGCATCATTATGGGCTCGGAAGGCATACGCGAAGCGTACCGTACGGGCCGCGGCCGCATTTATGTGCGGGCAAAGACAGCGATCGAGGAGCTGCGCGGCGGCAAGCAGCAAATCATCATTACGGAGATTCCGTATCAAGTGGTGAAGTCCCGGCTCGTGACCGCGATGGAAAATATACGGCTGGAGAAAAAGATCGAGGGCATCGCCGAGGTGCGCGATGAAAGCGGCCGAGAAGGCATGAAAATCGTCGTGGAGCTGAAGAAGGATGCCGATGCGCAGGGGATTTTGGCGTATTTGCTGAAGAAAACGGATCTGCAGATCACGTATAACTTCAACATGGTCGCGATCGTGAACAAAACGCCGAAGCAGCTCGGTTTGCTGGATATGCTCCAGGCGTATATCGAGCATCAGAAGGAAGTTGTTACCCACCGCACCAAGTATGAGCTGGAGAAGGCCGAGGACCGCGGGCACGTGCTGGAAGGCCTCGTGAAAGCATTGAATATACTGGACGAAGTGATTGCCGCGATCAAGGCTTCCAAGAACCGCCAAGACGCGCAGAACAACTTGGTCTGGATGTTCGGTTTCACCGAGCGGCAAGCGGACGCCATTCTTACGCTGCAGCTGTACCGATTGACAAATCTGGAGATCCATTCGCTTGAGAAAGAGCTGAAGGAAGTTCAGAAGACGATCGCTTACCTGCAGAGCATTCTGGGCAGCGAGAAAAAGCTGCTGGGCGTTATCAAGGACGAACTCTCGCAAATTCGCGATAAATACGGCATCGACCGGCGTTCGGTCATTCAGGACGAGGTTGAAGAGCTGAAGGTCAATCTCGAAGTCATGGTAACGGCGGAAGACGTGTTCGTTACGCTGTCCAGAGACGGGTATATTAAACGGACGGGCAAGCTGTCGTTTATCCGCTCGGGCGGCGAGATCGATAAGACGGGCTTGAAGGAAGGCGATTATCTCCGGCATTTGTTCGACGTGAACACGCTGGAAAATCTGCTCATTTTCACGCAAAGAGGGCAGTACTTCCTGCTTCCCGTCCATCAGATTCCGGAGTACAAATGGAAGGAAAACGGAACGGCGATCGTCAACGTCATTCCGATCCCGAAGGACGACCGAATCGTGAACGTGATTCCGTTGAAAGATTTCAACGAGCCCGGGAAGTCGCTGCTGTTCTTTACGCGCAAAGGCCAGGTCAAACGTACGGAATTAAAGGATTACGCGACCAACCGCTCGAGCGGAATCGTGGCGTGCAAGGTCGGCGAACAGGACGGGCTGTTGAACGTGCTGCTCAGTACGGGAACGAAGGACGTCCTGCTGATTACGAAGCAGGGAATGGCCATTCGCTTCAAAGAAGAGGAAGTAAACCCGATGGGCCGGGCGGCTGCGGGCGTTCGCGGCATCGCGTTGAAGGAAGACGACGAAGTGGTTGCGGCCGATTTGGTGGAAGGCGATGAAGGCGAAGTGGTGGTTGTGACAGAGCTTGCGTACGCCAAACGCTCGCTCGTCGCCGATTATCCGGTTCAAGGACGCGGGGGCAAGGGGATTCTCACCTTCGAGTTCAAAGAAGGCAAGCGTGTGAAACCGAACGGTTCCACGCTGCTCGGCGCGTTTACAGTAAAAGAACCGTTCGACTTGACCGCTATTCTAAACTCGGGGGAGAAAGCGACTTTCTCCACGGAGCAAACGCCGATCGATGAGCGAAAGTCGTCAGGGAAGCAGATGATCGCGCTGGACAAGAAAGATTGGATCGTCGATCTGCTAAAAATTACGTGACGGATTAATCGTAACTCGAGTACGTCGGTTCCACCCGTTCCAACAATTCAAGCATCAGCTCCAACACGGCCCACACCGGCATCGGATCGTCCAAGCGATCCAGCCAGTGTGGGTCTTTAATGATGCCTTTATGCAAAGCGCTTTCTCCGATTTTTGTTTTCCAGTCCTCCATAATGTTCCTCCTTGCTACAAGGATTGACAAGCTGCCCCTATGGGCGATCGCCCTCTGCTGCATGATATGTTGAAGCCCGTCAAATGGTACCCGAATTTATCGTTTCATGTCATAAAATATTTAGGTGATTAACCTTTTATTGGACAGGAAGAGATGTTATAATAAGGAAAACGATAGGATTCTCGGGAGTGATGGTAGTGATAACTCAAGAATTCGCCAAACTATGGTGGAAATTGTCCAAAGACCTCCGCACGCATATGGAAACAGAGCTGGCGCCTTCGCTGACAGAAGGTCAATTAACCGTGCTCGAGCTGCTGCAGGTCGCCGGTAAGACGAAGATGAAGCCGTCCGATTTTATCGATTATTTGGCCACGACGCCTGCGGCGATTACAACGCTACTGGATCGGATGGAGAAGAGCGGCTTGATCGCCCGCGAGCGGGACGAGAAAGACCGGCGCATTGTTTGGGTAATCTTAACGGAGCACGGACGGACGGAGTGTGAACGCGGCGTGCAAGTCCGCGAACAGTTTCTGCAGCAATATTTAAGCCGGATTTCATCGCACAATCAGCAACTGCTCGTGTATTTGCTCGGTAAAGTGGCGAACGCCTAACAGTTGTGCCCTTGTATATATACGAATGCCGAATACGAAGTAGACCTCCCGTGCCGACATGGCGAGGAGGTCTACTTCGTATTGGGCCTGAATATAACGTACTACATTTGAACGGGAGGATCTTTGTATGCGGAACATACAACTCGATCACCATACTTATTTTGAGCAAGCATACACCTTTGCTCCAATCGGCATCGCCTTGGTGTCCATGGATGGAACATGGATTAAGGTGAATCCCGCTTTATGCAAAATTATGGGTTATTCGGAAAAAGAATTGCTTGAGCTTACCATTAGGGACATCACCCACCCGGATGATTTGCAAAGGACGGACGATTTCATCGATGAGCTGCTGGACGGGGGCTCATCCAATCGCGAAATGGAAAAACGGTATGTCCAAAAAAACGGCAGCGAGCTCTGGACGTCCCTGCATGTTTCGCTTGTTCGCGAAGAACCGCATGGAACTCCCCTCTATTTCATTTCCCATATTATTGACATCACTGAGAAAAAAGCTGCCGAACAGAAATTGCTTGCAACAGAGGAATTGTACAATCTGATAACGAAACATGCATTAGACATTATATCGTACAACACGCCGGATGGAATAACCCGATATATTTCCCCCTCCATTCGCGAAATACTAGGTTACGAGCCGGAAGAGGTTATTGGAAAAAGCAGCCCTGCCTTTTATCATCCTGACGACCTGGAAAAATTGCGGACGATGTCTCTATCCGATAACGATGTCATTACCTACCGGGTGCGTCATAAAAACGGCAGCTATATCTGGTTTGAATCCACGCTTAGAACGATCAGGAATGAGCACGGCCAAATCGAAAAAATTTTGGGGATTGCCCGCGATATAACAGAACGAAAGAGAAACGAGGATAATCTTGCCGAGGTACAGCGCATTACGCTGGTGGGAAGCTGGGAATGGAATATCTCCTGCAATAAACTTTCATTATCGGATCAAGCTTATGAAATATTCAGCCTGAACAAAAATGAACTTCTTCCAAGCGATGTTGCGTCTCTGATTCATCCGGACGATCGGCAGCGGTTTGCAGCTTGCATGGAACAAGCCTTCCAAGGTCATGATTTCAGCTCGGAATTTCGTCAATTGAACCCTGGCGGCTCGACCAAATATTTGCATATTCGCGTATCTGTTTCATTTGATGATCACGGTCGTCCCCTGATCGTAAAAGGAATTATCCAGGATATTACCGAACGTAAAACTATCGAATTAAAACTGCAAGAGACCATTGAACGATATACCTCATTAAAAAAATATAACCACGATGCTGTCATTTCATTTGATTTGAACGGCAAGATCACGAACACAAATGTAAGGGCCGAACAGCTGACCGGCTATAGTGTTCATGAGATGATCGGCATGAAGATTGCAGCCTTCATTGGGGTCCGCAATCTGGAAAGAATATTGTTAGATTCCGCTAACCATACATTCGCAGAAAAACACATTGATAAATTCAAACATAAAGCCGGTCATGTCGTGGAGCTGATAACAACCATTGCCCCCATCATCATCAATCGGGAAACCGTTGGCTATTATATTATTGCCAAGGATATAACCGAACAGAAAAAGCTGTTAATCGCAAAGGAAGCGGCGGAAAGCACGAATAAAGCAAAGAGCGAGTTTTTAGCTATGATGAGTCACGAAATCCGCACGCCCATGAACGGTGTTATCGGGATGACAGACCTGCTTATAGAAACGACGGATCTCGACGCTCAACAACAAGAGTATGTCGAAATCATAAGCAAATGCGGACATACACTTCTAGCCCTGATCAACGATATTCTGGACTTCTCCAAAATTGAAGCCGGCAAGACGGAACTGGCGGAAGAGCCTTTTAGTGTGCAGGACAATATTTCCGAGACGCTTGACGTCCTGCTTTCAAAAGCGCTTGCAAAAAATTTGGAATCGACTGTATTCATCGATCCCCAAGTTCCTCAAACCGTTATCGGAGATTCGAACAGGCTGAGGCAAGTGCTGTTGAATTTGATCAGCAATGCCATCAAGTTCACGTATAGCGGCGGAATCACCATCTCCGTGAAGAAAGTAATGGAAGCCCGGAATCAGGTGCAGCTTCAATTTATGATTAGGGACACCGGAATCGGCATACCGGAAGATAAGATCCATCGGTTGTTTGAGCCCTTTTACCAGATAGATCACTTCTTGAACCGCAAACCGGAAGGAACCGGGTTAGGCCTGGCGATTAGCAAGAGGCTCGTCGATCTGATGGGCGGGGAAATATGGATTGAGCCTACGCATGGACCCGGGGCAACCTTTGTATTTACGGTTATGGTTAAGGCGGAAGGCGATAAGGAGTCGCTGCAGCAGCATCCGTCTATAGAGGAGGATAATTATGTTCGACAGCCTCTGAACATTTTAATTGCAGAAGACAACGTCATCAATCAGCTGGTCCTGCAAAGGATTCTGGAAAGTCTCGGTTATCGCGCCAGCATTGTTGAGAATGGCGAAGAGGCGATCCAGGCTGTCGCCCGCGAGACCTATGATCTTATTTTTATGGACATTCAAATGCCTGTGATGAGCGGTCTGGAAGCCACAAAATCGATAAAAGCATCGCTGCCGCCGGAACGATGCCCTTACATTATCGCCGTAACCGCCAATGCGCTGAATGGCGATCGCGAACAATGTTTAGCCGCTGGCATGGATGAATACATAAGTAAGCCCATTAAATGTGAGGTTGTCTCGAATCTGATGGAACAATTCTATAAAAATAAACACATACCTCGTTAGGTATGTGTTTATTTTTCAGGGGTCAGAACCGCGAGCGGAGCGGCGCAGACATCGAGCTACCGTTGCTCCCACAGCAGCCACGGATAGGCTGTCGGCGGCTGCGAATGAAAGCGCAGCGCCTCTTTCGTTACCGGGTGCTCGAACGCAAGGCTTACCGACCAGAGCGCGATCTGCTGGCCGGGGACTGCCGAAGCGCCGCCGTAGCGCTGGTCGCCGACCAAGGGGCAGCCGATTGCAGCGAACTGCACCCGAATTTGGTGCGGCCGGCCGGTATGCAGCTCGATCTCGAGGAGCGACAGGCCGTCTTGAGAGCCGACGATCCGGTAATCGAGAATCGCCTCTTTGGCGCCTTCCTTGTCGGCCGGTACGACCTTAACCATATTCGTGCGTGAATCTTTCAGCAGATGGTGGCGCAGCGTTCCGCTTGGTTCCTTCGGTTTGCCGTTCACGACGGCGCGATACTGCTTGCGAATCGTCCGCGTCCGTACCGCATCGGATAGCCGGGAGGCGGCTTTCGACGTCTTGGCGAACACCATCACTCCGCCTACGGGACGATCAAGCCGCTGCACCAGACCGAGATACACGTTGCCCGGCTTTCGGTGCCGGACCTTCAGGTCCGCTTTAATCAAGCTTAGCAAATCCGGATCCCGCGAATCGTCTTCCTGTGTCGGCACGTTCGGCGGTTTGATGACGACAATCACATGATTGTCTTCATATAACACGGGGATAGAGGGAACACCGGCCATTCGTTAAGCCTCCCAGCGTCCCAGAATGCCGCACGGCAGCATCAGCTTGGAAGCGGTAATCGGAAGTCCGATCTCGCCGCAGGTGATCGTGCCGCCGTACCGGCGTCCAAGCGATAGCGACAGCACATTCTTGAGCACGGACGCCGAGATGCCGGTCGTATACGAATTGATCAGCATAAACAACGGCTTGTCCGTTAAGATGCTCATGCAAGATTCAACGAACGGATACAAGTTGGTTTCCAGTTTCCACGTTTCGCCGTTCGGGCCGCGTCCGTAGGAAGGCGGGTCCATAATGATCGCATCGTATTTACTTCCGCGGCGCTGCTCCCGCTGCACGAACTTGAATACATCGTCGGTGATGAAGCGTACCGGGCGGTCGCCGAGGCCGGACAGCTGCAGGTTTTCCTTGGCCCACTGGACGACGCCCTTGGAAGCGTCCACGTGGCAAACCTCGGCTCCGGCCGCCGCGCAGGCAACCGAGGCGCCGCCGGTGTAGGCGAACAGGTTCAACACGCGGATCGGACGGCCTGCGCCGCGAATTTTATCCATCATCCACGCCCAGTTGACCGCTTGTTCCGGGAACAGTCCGGTATGCTTGAAGCCGGTCGGCTTGATGTGGAAAGAGAGGTTGCGATACGAGATCGTCCACCGCTCCGGAATTTGCTTCTTGTACTCCCATTGGCCGCCGCCGCTCGAGCTCCGGTGATAATGCGCGTCCGCTTGGCGCCACTCGCCCGTTTCTTTGATCAGAGGCCAAATGATTTGCGGGTCAGGCCTGCGCAGAACGACCGTCCCCCAGCGCTCCAGCTTTTCTCCGTCTCCGGTATCGATCACTTCGTAATCTTTCCAATCTTGAGCTGCATACATGCGTCTTCGTCCATCCTTTGCGTTCTCATATGTATGGCAAGTTTCAGGTCATGCGTCAACCGCTGCGAAGCTTGCGCCATTCTATCTATTTTACATGAAGGAGAGACGCAATTCCACTCGAATAGCCCTCTTGGGCAGAGGAAATACTGAAGGGGATCATCGAATCGAAGGGAGGCAAACAGGTATGTCTCGTGACAACGCCAATAACAATGGTAAAAAGTCCCAACCAGGCAACAACCAGGACTCCGAAGTAGCGGAATCAAGCAACAAATCGAAGAACAAATAAATAAGGCTGCTTCCCGGTCTTCCCGTCAACTAAGGGGAGACCTTTTTTGATTTTCTGGTTTTTTTAATCGCCACCGCCGGTAAATGTTTATAGCTTCGAATCGTCTCTCCTTGGCAAATCGGGCAAGGAGGGTAAGTGCCGGTCGCGAAATCTTCCCGAACCCAGGCTTTACAGGAGGCATCCCTGCATTTCCAAATCACGGTCGGTTTGAGTTCCGGTTTCTGTTCGTTGTTCTGCTGCATCTTGTTGTGACACCTCCTCTCCAAACCTCTGTATTTTAACCGAGGTTGGATGGTTTATGCCAGTACCTGCGCGAAAAAAAACGCAAGAAAAACAGCCGAAACCCAACAACGGGTTTCTTCACGCCAACTATGACGGTTTTCGTCGTTTGTCCGCCGTTCGTCATCCATCGGGCAGCCCGTCCCCATCCTCCAACACCGCTCCTCCATTCCCGCTATTCGCCATCCGGCAGGGACTCGAAACAATTTCTAGAAGATTTTTACTAAACGGAAAGGATTTTCTAGCTGTCATGTAGTATTTGTGTAATAGTGACAGAATACTTTATTTGAGGGGGATGTCTACTTTGAACACCGCAATCCCCGGTCCGGAGGACTTGTATCTGTTTCATGAAGGCAACTTGCATCGGAGCTACAAGCTTCTCGGCGCTCATGTCACGCAATGGGACGGAACCGTCGGCGTCCGTTTTGCCGTATGGGCCCCTCACGCGAGTGAAGTTCGCGTTGTCGGCGACTTTAATGAGTGGGACGGAACCAGACATCCGATGCATAAGGTGAGCACTTGGGGCGTCTGGTCGACGTTCATTGCCGGGGTCAGACCCGGCGAGTATTACAAGTACGAAATCCTTACCCCCGACGGGACGCTCCTGTATAAAGCCGATCCGTACGCTTTTTGGTCCGAGCTGAAGCCGGGCACCGCCTCGCGCGTATTCGATCTGGGCGATTTCAATTGGTCGGATCAAGCGTGGCAGGACCGGAAGCAGAGCGCTTCCGTCTACGAATCTCCTCTTAACATCTACGAAGTACATCTGGGCACCTGGAAAAAGAAGCCGGACGGCGCCTATTACACGTATCGCGAACTGGCTGATGAGCTCGTCCCGTATGTGAAGGATATGGGGTACACCCATCTGGAGCTGATGCCGCTGGCCGAGCATCCTTACGACCGATCCTGGGGGTATCAGGCTACCGGGTATTATTCGGTTACCAGCCGATTCGGTACGCCGCACGAGTTCATGTATTTCGTCGACTGCTGCCACAACGCCGGTCTCGGCGTCATTATGGACTGGGTGCCGGGCCATTTCGTCAAAGACGAGCACGGGCTTCGCCAGTTCGACGGGCGACCGCTCTTCGAGTACAACGATCCGGGCCTGGCCGAGAAACCGGAATGGGGCACGCTGACCTTCGATTTTTCCAAACGTGAAGTTGTGAATTTTTTAATCTCCAATGCGCTTTTCTGGATGGACGCGTACCATATTGACGGGCTGCGCGTGGATGCGGTCGCAAGCTTGCTTTATCTTAATTTCGGCAAGCCGCGCGATCAGTGGGTGAAGAACGCCCATGGCGGGGACGAGAATCCGGATGCCATCGAATTCTTGAAGAAGCTGAATCATACGGTGTTCAGTTATTATCCGAACGCGCTGATGATGGCGGAAGATTCCACCGCCTGGCCGCTTGTCACCGCTCCGGTGCACGAAGGCGGACTTGGCTTCAATTACAAATGGAACATGGGCTGGATGAACGACATGCTCAAGTATATGGAAACCGATTCGTACTTCCGCGGCGGGAGTCATCGCTTATTGACGTTCAGCTTCATGTACGCATTCTCCGAAAACTACGTGCTGCCGCTGTCTCATGATGAAGTTGTGCACGGAAAGAAATCGTTATTAAATAAAATGCCCGGGGATTACTGGCAAAAGTTTGCCAATCTTCGCGCCTTATACGGCTACATGATGAGCCATCCCGGCAAAAAGCTGCTGTTCATGGGCGGGGAATTCGGCCAATTCGACGAATGGAAGGATCTCGAGGATCTCGATTGGGAGATGTTGGCTTATGACAGCCATCGCAGCATGCACCGTTATGTACGCGACTTGAATCATCTGTACTTGCGCGAGCCGGCGTTGTGGGAACTCGACCACTCGCCCGATGGGTTCGCCTGGATCGACCCGAACGACGCGGCGCAAAGCGTCACGACGTTTATGCGGAAGTCGCGCAAGCCGGAGGATGCGCTTGTCATCGTGACCAACTTTACGCCGGTGTACCATGCGAAATATCGAATCGGCGTCCCGTTCGCTGGAGAGTATGTCGAGCAATTCAACAGCGATGCCGGCGAATACGGCGGTTCAGGCAAGCTGAACCCCGGCAGGCTGAAGACGGAAGCGTTAGCGTGGCATGGTCATCCGGACAGCCTGCATGTAGCGCTGCCTCCGCTGGCCACGGTCATTTTCAAACCGATCAAGATTGTCAATCGTAAAGCAACGAATGCGAAGCGGGGAAGGGGTCAAACCGATGCGTAAAAAAGAATGTGTAGCCATGCTGCTTGCAGGAGGCGAAGGAAGACGGTTGGGCGTGCTGACGACACAGTTGGCCAAACCTGCGGTGCATTTCGGAGGCAAGTACCGCATCATCGATTTCACGCTAAGCAACTGCACGAACTCGGGAATCGATACCGTGGGCGTGCTTACGCAATATCAACCGCTCGTACTGAATACGTACATCGGCATCGGCACGCCGTGGGACTTGGACCGTAAGCACGGCGGGGTAACCGTCCTGCCTCCGTATATGGAGCAAAGCGGCGGGGATTGGTATAAAGGAACGGCCAATGCCATTTACCGGAATATTCCGTTCATCGATCAATACGACCCGGAATATGTGCTCGTCATTTCCGGCGACCACATCTACAAGATGGATTACGACCTGATGCTCGACTTCCACAAGAGCAAGGACGCGGACGCAAGCATCGCCGTCATTGAAGTGAAATGGGAAGAAACGAGCCGGTTCGGCATCATGAGCACCGATGCGGAGCAGCGGATTACCGAATTCGCCGAGAAGCCGAAGGAAGCGAAGAGCAACCTGGCTTCGATGGGCATTTACATATTTAACTGGCAGGTGCTTAAGTCTTACTTGATCAAAGACGAAGTGGATCCGGAGTCAAGCAAAGACTTCGGCAAAGATTTGATACCGGCGATGCTGCGGGATCAACAGAAGATGTTCGCTTACCCGTTCGACGGGTATTGGAAGGACGTCGGCACGATTCAAAGCTTGTGGGAAGCGAATATGGATTTGCTTGAGGATGAGCCCGAGTTTAATCTGAACGATCGCGAATGGCGCTTCTACTCGGTCAATCCGTTCCAGCCGGGACAGTACATCGCGCCGACCGCACAGGTCAGACGCTCGCTCGTCAACGAAGGCTGCGCGGTGTTCGGGGAAGTCGATCACTCTGTTTTGTTCTATGGCGTTCAGGTGGGCGAAGGCAGCCTTGTCCGCGATTCGGTTATTATGCCGAACGTGAAGATCGGCAGCAATGTGAGTATCCACAAAGCGATTATTGGCGAAGGAACGGTCATCGAGGACGGTGCGGTCGTCGGCAGTCCGGAGGGGCAAGGCGACGAATCCATCGTATTAATCGGCAGCAACGAGTACATTGGCAAAAACACTTCGTTCTCGGTGAAAGGATGACGGGCGTATGAAACGTTTGATGGGCGTAATCAACTTGGTGAACGAACCGGATGAACTGGAGGAGCTGACTTACTCGCGCTGCGTCGCATCGGTACCGTTCGGCTCCCGCTATCGCATGATCGATTTTGCCTTGTCCAATATGGTCAATTCCGGCATAGGCAACGTTGCGGTGTTCACGCAGCACAAGTTCCGGTCGCTGATGGACCATCTCGGCTCCGGCAAGGAATGGGATTTGGACCGCAAACGCGGCGGTTTGTTCATTCTTCCCGCGGTTTTGCACGAGACGACCGGTATGGCGCGCGGCGATTTGTTCCAATTTTACAACCATCGCGATTATTTCTACCGCGGACGCGAGGAATATGTGCTCATCACCCGCTCTCATATGGTGTGCAATATCGATTTTAACGAAGTGCTCGATTACCATTTGGAAAAAAATGCGGACATTACCGTTGTCTATAAGAAAGCGGAAGAAACCGAATACGCCAAATTCCGCCGGATGGCCGTCAAGGATGACGGAAAAGTCACGCTGATGGAGGACCAGTCCGGGCGGCTGCGCACCGACAACATCTCCATGGAGATGTACATCATGAGCAAGGAGCTGCTGCTCGATATGGTGGAATCTTGCCTGGCGCAAGGCTACGATCATCTCGTGCGCGACGGCATTATGAAAAATATCGATAAACTAAGCGTTTACGCGTATCACCATCAAGGGTATACAGGTATTGTGAATACGATCCAAAGCTATTACAAGCACAGCATGCAGCTGCTCAACCCGAAGGTGTGGCGAGAGTTGTTCTTCCAGCGCAATCTCATTTATACGAAGGTGAAGGACGAACCGCCGGCACGGTATGCCGAGAACGCCCACGCCCGTAACGCTTTGATCGCTAACGGATGCATGATCGAAGGGAAGGTAGAGAACAGTATCTTGTTCCGCGGGGTGAAGATTCGCAAAGGCGCTTACGTGAAAAACAGTATTATCCTGCAAAACTGCGAAATTGAAGAGAACGTCATCATCGAGAACGCTATCCTCGACAAGGACGTGTTCATCAATCGCGGCCGCGTGCTTACCGGAGACAAACAAGCACCGTTTATCGCTTCCAAAACCAAAGTGATTTAATAAATCGGCGCGTCCGGCCTTTGCAACCGAGCGCACGGCCGGATGCGCTCTATATAAAGGAGTGGTAGGAAGCCATGAAAGTGTTATTTGCAGCCTCTGAAGCCGTCCCCTTTGTCAAAACGGGAGGACTCGCCGACGTGATCGGCTCGCTCCCCAAAGCGCTCGTCAAGCAGGGTGCGGATGTTCGCGTCATTTTACCCAAATACGAAGACATTCCGGCCAAGTACGTCGAACGGATGGAGCAAGTGGCCTCCTTCGACCTTCAGATGGGGTGGAGAAAGCAGTACTGCGGCATCTTGAAGCTGGTGCACGAGGGTATCGTCTTTTATTTTGTCGATAACGAATATTACTATCGCCGCAGAGGCTGCTACGGTTACGGGGACGACGCCGAACGTTACGCGTTCTTCTGTCGCGCTGTTCTGGACGCGATGCCGCACATCGGCTTCATACCGGATTTGATCCATTGCCACGACTGGCAGACCGGCATGATTCCGGTCTTGTATCGGGCTCATTTCAGCTACCAGCCCCCGTACGCGCACATCAAAACGATCATTACGATTCACAACCTCAAGTATCAGGGCGTCTTCGACAAGGAGGCGTTCAAGGACTACTTCGCGCTCGGCGACGAGCATCTGCACGGTTATGCGCTGGAGCTGCACGGCGGAGCCAGCTTTCTGAAGGGCGGGCTGCTTTACTCCGATTATATGACAACAGTAAGCCCGACCTACGCGGAGGAGATTCAAACGCCTTATTACGGCGAATGTCTCGACGGTCTGCTGCGCAGCCAAAATCACCGGTTGCAAGGCATTATCAACGGGCTGGATTACGAAGAGTTCGATCCGATGGCCGATCCAAACCTCGAGGTCCGATACCGCGACTCCTACCCGAAAAAACAGCAAAACAAGCTGAAGCTGCAGGAACGGCTTGGCCTGCCCGTCAACAAAGAGGTGCCGTTAATCGCGCTCGTTACGCGCTTGGTCGATCAGAAGGGGCTCTCTTTGATCGACCGCGTCATCGCGGAACTGATGCAGCTTGACGCGCAATGGGTCATCGTCGGAACGGGCGAACCGCGCTTCGAGGAGCTGTTCCGGTGGGCGGCTGCCGCAAATCCGGACAAGCTGTCGGCGCAAATATTGTTCGACGAGTCGCTTGCACGGCAAGTGTATGCGGCCTCCGATATGTTCCTGATGCCTTCGTTATTCGAGCCCTGCGGCATCGGCCAGCTGATCGCGATGCGTTACCGCAGCGTGCCGATCGTACGGGAGACGGGCGGCTTGAAGGATACGGTGAGCCCGTATAACGAAGAGACCGGACAAGGCACGGGCTTCACGTTCACCAACTACAACGCGCATGACATGCTGTATACGATCGACCGTGCGGTCAGGTTGTATCGGCAGCCGGACGTGTGGGCGAATTTGCTGGCGAATATAAAGAAGAAAGATTTCAGCTGGCGCAAGTCGGCCCAGCAATATATCGATTTGTACGAATCGTTAATTCCATCCGTGAAAGTGTAATCCCTCGATCAACGATCAACGACCAATGTCCGCATGGACATTGGTTTTTTGTGCATGGATGAAGGAGCTGGACCGCATTGTGTCGAATAATATCAAGACTACATTTCAAGTCGAGGGTGCGTGGGCGAGGGTGCGGTTGAACATCGTAAAGTTCTCGGATGAAGACGAGCGACGAAGACTTCAGGAGCTGTATGCTTTAGATATCGTGGATACGCCCGGCGAGCCGGCCTTCGATCGGATTACTCGATTGGTTGCGGACGTGTTCCAGGTGCCGACCTGTTTAATTACGCTGGTTACCGAAGACCGGCAATGGTTCAAGTCGTGCTTCGGGCTTCAGGAAGAATTAGAGCGTTCCCGCTCGACGGAGCGGGAAGCCGCCATCTGTCAATATGTGGTCGCGGAACGGGAACCGGTCGTTGTGACGGATGCCCGTCTGGACGAGCGGTTCGCGGACAACCGGTTCGTACGCCAAGAGAACGGGATCCGCTTCTATGCCGGGGTCCCGATCCAGACATCGAAGGGGAACATTCTCGGCTCACTGTGCATCATCGATACGGAGCCGCGAACGATCGGAGAGCGCGAATTGGCCCGGCTTGTCGAGTTTGGCCGTTGGGTCGTGACCGAAATCGAGCTTCGCCGGGACTTGCGGGAAAAGGAATTACTGGCCGAACGACTGCAGCAGGTGATCGCGAAGAGCGAGTCTCAAGCGGTATTGATCCGACAAGCGTTTGAGTCGGGCTTGGAGGGAAGGCTGCTGTGCGACGGGAGCGGCCGTATCGTACTGCATAACGAAAAGCTGGTGGAATGGTTTCGCGTTCAACCGGCCCATTATCCGGATGTCAGAGCTTTCGCCGAGCACCTGCTGCAAAGCGGCGAGGCTCGTTCCCCCCAGCTGCTTGAACGTCTTGAGCAACTGTTAAACGGACATGTGGAGCTGTTCGCCGAACGTCTTGATTACCGGTTGAAGGACGGCGAGCGCCGTGTCTATGAGGTGACGGGATATGTCATCGGCTTAACGGAAACCTCGCCGCAGCACTATTACATCGGCATTCGCGATCGGACGGACGAGGAGAAAATCGATCGGATGAAAAGCGAGTTTATGAGCGTCGTTTCGCACGAACTGCGGACACCGTTGACAAGCATCATGGGTTTCGCGGAAATCATCAAGGAACGGAATCCGGAGGCGGACAAGAGGCATAGCTATTTGCAAACGATACACCGGGAAGCGAAGCGGCTTACGTTATTGTTGAACGATCTGCTGGATCTGCAGCGGATGGAGGCGGGGCAGCAAAGTTATTTGTTCTCGCCAACGGACATGCGCAGCCTTGCGGCCGAGGCCGTCGAAGGCTGGAAGGAGCATGCGACGCACCGCATCCTGCTGCAAGCCGGCCCGAACCCGTTGTTTGTCTATGCGGATCCGGAACGGATGAAGCAGGCGCTTGTTCATTTGATCAGCAATGCGGTGAAATACTCGCCGGAGTCGGATCGGGTCGAAGTGAAGCTGATGGAAGAGGATGGAAGGATTCACGTTACGGTTCGCGATTACGGGCTGGGTATTCCGGAGCGGGCAAGGGAGAAGCTTTTCACGAAATTTTACCGCGTCGACAATTCGGATCGCCGTAAAATGGGGGGGACCGGACTCGGTCTTGCCGTTGTGAAACAAATCGTCACCGCGCACGGCGGCTCCATTCATTATGTATCGGAGGTTGGTCAAGGCTCTTCATTCACGCTTGCGATGGAGAAGTATGCAATACCCTCCCCCTGAATTTCAGCAAACCGTCCGAAAGACGGCTGCCGGGAGGGTGTGCAGGAATTCAGGACCATCTATAAATCGGTGGGTTCATCCGGTTTGGAGGCGCTGCATCTATGCTTCGTCGTAGTACATCACTTCTTGGTTGAATGTGCGATTGATGGTTAGGAACGTATGCATCAGTTCGAATAACTCCGATTGGCTCAGCTCCAGCGCCTTCGGCGCCGCCGCAGCCGCTTCCTCCCTGATGCGTAAGCGGACGGCCTTGTCTCCGGAGTTGATTTGAATTTCCAATTGCTGCATTTTTAATACGCTTTCCCACATAACGGTATCACCTGTCCCTTATTGTTATTCGGTCGTCCTGTTTACGGACGCGAGATTAAGTATATGCGAGGATCGGATTGAATATGACAACTCTTTCCCGTATCACGGGAGGGACGCTTCAAATTCGATTCGGGAGCGGTTATAATGAAGGTTGATAGGAGGAATGGCCATGGAGACGCAAGACCAGAACGGATGTCATACGGAGAACGGGAGCGCCGATGCCGGAAGCGAACGCAAGAGCCACCACTCCGATAAAATGAAAAGCAACCTCGTCACCCGGCTCAACCGGATCGAAGGCCAAATTCGCGGCGTTCGCGGGATGATCGAGAAAGATACATACTGCGACGACGTGTTGAACCAGATCGCGGCCATTCAATCGGCGTTGAACGGCGTAGGAAAGTTGCTCCTGGAAGGGCATATGAAAAGCTGCGTAGTCGAGCGGATTCAGTCGGGCGACCGGGAGGTCATCGACGAAATTCTCGTCACGATGAACAAGCTGCTGAAGTAGCTGCGCCGGGTTGACGACAATCGAAATTCTTAGAAGTCCGCATGGGTTGCCGCGGGCTTTTTTGATTTGCGGCGCAAGAAGTGCTCCTGTTTCAGTCGCGGCTGTCATAGCAAGAGAGGGGATAATGGGCGCCTCCACCAATCATGCAACCTTGACCTTGCTTGTGGCAAATAATTGAACATTCAATAGTTTAGCACTAAACAACTTTCCACCCCCAGTATTCTATGGTATTTTATATTGAGAATAATTATCATTATCATATGTGGGGGGGTTATGAGGTTATGAATCATAAAGGCTGTATACTTTCATCCGTTTTACTAGGGTCAGCGCTTCTGTTCGGCGGGTGCGCTGCCCAAACAACGCCTGCGGCGACGCAAGGGACGGAAGCGAAGAAGCCCGCCGATGCCGCAGACAACGCCGCACTGAAGCAAGCCGCCGAAACTTACCGCAAATACGTCATTGAGCAGTGCGACTTATTCGTGAAATCTACGGGCGAATTCGCAGCCGCTGTCAAAGCGGGCGACGTGGCCAAGAGCCAGACGCTCTACGCGCCTACCCGCATGTTCTACGAGCGGATCGAACCGATCGCGGAATCGCTCGGGGAGCTGGATCCTAACTTGGATGCACGCGAAGGGGACGTCGACGAGAAGGAATGGAGAGGGTTCCATCGGATCGAAAAAGCGTTATGGACAGACAAGACGACCAAGGGACAGGAGATCTACGCCGACCAATTGCTGAGCGACAGCAAGCTGCTGCGGGCTAAAGTGGAGAATGTGGAGATTGATACGTCAATACTCGTAACCGGTGCGGTCGAGCTCTTGAATGAAGTGTCCTCCTCTAAAGTGACGGGCGAGGAAGAGCGGTATTCGCACACGGACTTATACGATTTTGCCGCGAACGTTGAGGGGGCGAATAAAATTTTTGACATCCTTAAGCCGGAAGTGGAGAAAAAGGATGGCGTACTTGCAAAGCAAATCGCCGACCGGTTCAACGATTTAAGCACCGCGTTGGCACCTTATAAAAAAGGCGACGGGTATGTGCTGTATACGGAATTGACGCCGGATCAGACAAAAAAGCTTAGCCAGGCACTCGATGCGCTCGCCGAGCCGCTGTCCCAGATGGGCAAAGTACTGGAGGGCTAAGACGTGAAGCTTAACGGAAAGCAACAACCGTTGCCGCCTGCGAACGAAGGGCGAGGACCCGGCCAGTCGGGGAAGTCGGTTGTCAGCCGCAGGGAATTGTTGAAAATGGCCGGTGTCGGCGGGCTCGGGTTACTGGTCGGCTCGGCTGGCGTCGGCAGCGTGCTTGCGGAGTCCGGTATGTGGAGGGGACGCACCGCACCCCGTTCGAACGAGCAAATTCCGTTTCACGGAGATGTTCAAGCCGGGATTGTAACCCCTTCGCAAAACTTTGTTTGCTTCGCCGCCTTCGATCTGATCACGACACGGGCGGAGGATCTTCCGGTGTTGCTCCGGAAATGGACGGACGCCGCCGCCCGTATGACCGAAGGCCGTCCTGTCGGCGACGAGAACAGCAATCCCAACCTGCCGCCGGCGGATACGGGAGAGGCATTTGGGCTCAGCCCGTCGAAGCTGACGTTCACGTTCGGCGTAGGCCCTGCGCTGTTCGACAGCCGATTCGGGCTGGCGGCCAAACGGCCCTCGGCCTTAGGCGAGTTGCCGCGATTTCCCGGCGATCAGCTGCGCGCCGAATGGTGCGGAGGGGACATCGGGGTGCAGGTATGCGCGGACGATCTCCAGGTTGCCTTCCATGCAGTGCGCAACTTGGCGCGAATTGCTCGCGGCACTGCCGTTCTGCGCTGGACACAGGAAGGCTTTCAACGCACGGCTGCCGCTTCGGGTAGCGGCGATACGCCTCGTAATTTACTCGGCTTCAAGGATGGAACGGCCAACCCCGATACGAAGGACGCGAAGCTGATGAATCAGGTTGTCTGGGTGCAGCCTTCGGATGAACAGGGGTGGATGCGAGGCGGCAGTTATATGGTAGTGCGGCGCATCCGGATACGGGTCGAGGTGTGGGACCGTACGCATTTGAACGAGCAAGAGGCGACGTTCGGCCGTCATCGCGATAGCGGTGCGCCCTTAGGGGCGAAGAGTGAATTCGATCCGGTGCAGCTTGACACGAAGACGGCTGCCGGCGACCCGGTGATCCCGGTCAACGCTCACGTGAGGATTGCGCGCGGAGACGGCTCAATGCAAATCTTGCGGCGCTCCTACTCGTATTCAAGCGGAATAGATAGGCAGACCGGACAGTTGGATGCCGGACTTCTGTTTATTAGCTATCAGAGGGATATTTTCAAACAATTTGTTCCGATGCAGCAGCGACTGGCAAAGATGGACGCCCTGAACGAATACATATCGCATGTGGGAAGCGCGGTATTTGCCTGTTTCCCGGGCGTGCAGCCGGGCGGTTATATCGGTGATGGGTTATTTTAGTGGAGAAAAGACATTCGAGGTGATCCGTATGAGCAATAATCGATTGGCCGGCGGTTGCAGCAAATGGGGAGCTGTGCTTGCGGTTCTCCTTCTGCTGACGGGGCTGTATGGATCCAAGGGAGCACAGGCAGCAGAGGAGAGCCCCGAGCGGCTGTTGCCGGTTGTAGGGGGAGCGCTGGTCGAAGCGGGCGAGCGCCACTGGCCGAGAACGAACGAGGAGCTGGAGCTGTTCGACACCGAGTGGAAGGCGCTGCAAGCGCCGGGCTCGGATTTGGCCGGACAGGTCGCGAGCGCTTTGACAGCGGCGAAGACGGCGCTGGCCGAAGCGGAAATCAAGCCGGATGCCGCCTATCAAGCGGTATCGCAGCTTGCGAAGGCGACGGGCGATTACGTCGCTGCCTACGAGAAGCAGCAGCATCCGGATGCAGGCAAGCAGGCGGCAGCGTCTTTGCTGCCGATGCTGAGGCAAATATCGGCTGAAATCGGTCAAAAACAATGGACAAAGGCAAATGCGGACTACAAACAGTTCGTCAATCATTGGTTTAAAGTCGAAGCCGCGATCCGTTCCGATAACACAAGCGTGTACGGCAGCATTGAAACGAAAGTCAGCCTGACGCGTATCGCGCTGCAGGCCGAACCGCCGAGAGCGGAAGCGGCGAAGAACGGCGTCGCCGACTTGATCAAGCTCGTCGACGATTACGCTCAGGGCAAATCGGTCCAGGCGCAGGCGTCGGGCGGCGGGCAAAGCGTTGCGGGTGCGCTCGCGCTGCTGCAGAACATTCAGCGCGAGCTGCGTGACGGCAGCGTGTCAACGGCGACGGACGACTTGCAAAGCTTTATTGGCCTATGGCCTGCGGTGGAAGGCAGCGTGCAAACCCGCTCCCCGGAGACGTATACGCGTATTGAAACGTTAATGACGCAATCCGCCAGCCTGCTGTTGTCGGAACCTCCGAGAACGGCAGAAGCCGAAAGTCTCTTGATCGAGATGGAGCAGGCGCTGGCGCCTTATACGGCCAACGCGGCTTATTCGGCTTCGGACGCGGCCTTAATCCTGCTCCGCGAAGGGGTGGAGGCGCTGCTCGTGCTGACCGCATTGCTCGCATTCGTGCACCGGACGGGGAACGCCTCCAAGCAGAAGTGGATTTGGAGCGGGGCCGTCGCGGGTTTGATTGTGAGCGGCGCTCTTGCCTTGGTGTTGACGCTTGCGTTCGCCAGCGTGGAGGCAGGCAGCACCCGGGAGATGCTGGAGGGCGTGACGGGCCTTGTATCCGTCGTCCTGATGTTTACGGTTGGCGCCTGGCTGCACAGCAAATCGCAGACTGAATCGTGGAACCGGTTCATCCGCGACAAAATCGGCATTGCGCTGGCGAGCGGTAACTTGTGGTCGCTGTTCTTTATTGCTGCTCTGTCTATTTTGCGCGAAGGGGCGGAGACAACGATCTTCTACATCGGGATGGCGCCTTCCATCGAGCCTCTACAGCTGCTGCTCGGCATTGGCGCTGCAGCTTTGCTTCTGATCGTACTCGGTGTGCTGCTGGTCAAAGGGATCGTGCGGCTGCCGGTCCGACCGTTTTTCTTAACGGCGACGCTGCTTATTTACTATCTGGTCGTTAAGTTTCTCGGCGAGAGCATTCACTCGCTCCAGGTGGCCGGGCGAGTACCCGCTCATGTGCCCGGTTACTTGCCGACCTTCCCGGGGCTTGGCGTCTATCCGACATGGGAGACCTTGGCTCCGCAGCTGCTCGTATTGCTGTTCATCGTGATCCAGCTGGTGCGGTTCGAACGCAAGCGCAAAGCCGGCACGACCGGCCTGGAGTCCAGGCCGGCGTAACGAAGGCAGCCATTCCTTCAAGGAACGGCTGCCTTCGTTTGATCCCTTATCACAAAGAGACGTTCGCTGGACAGAACAAAATGTAATCATAGCTATTTACGCTGTCAGCGTTTTCATGATATATTGTAATGGATAAGCAGGACACAGAATGTTCACAAAATCAGCCGAGTAGAAATCCGTTCACACGGGACAGCGATCCTGTTACCGGTTAACGGTTCACACCAATTGAACAGTGTGCCGTTGGCGCTTGGTAGAATTTCTGCTTAAGGCTAACCGCCGCATTCGGTTTACTTCGGGCTTCCCGTGTAAAGCGATTCGCGGCTTTTTTATTTGATACAAAAGGGAGGAATGAATTTATGGAAAAAACGAAAAACCGGTGGCTGATCGCCGCCGCAGCGGTCGGCATCCACATCTCGATCGGCTCGGTGTACGCTTGGAGTGTGTTTACGAAGCCGCTCATCAATGAATTCGGGTGGAGTATTAAACAGGTTACTTTCACGTTCAGCTTGGCTATCTTATTTCTTGGCTTGTCTGCGGCGTTTCTGGGTCATTTTGTCGAGAAGCACGGTCCCCGAAAGGCAGGGCTGCTGGCTACCGTTTTCTTCGGGATCGGCATTGCCGGGTCCGGCCTTGCCGTGAACTTATCGTCGTTGCCGTTGTTATATTTGTTCTACGGCGTTTTCGGAGGCATTGGTCTGGGCGTCGGTTACATCACGCCGGTCTCTTCCTTGGTCAAATGGTTCCCGGACAGAAGGGGCCTCGCCACCGGACTTGCGATTATGGGTTTTGGTTTTGCGTCGTTGATCAGCAGTCCGGTCATGGCTCGTCTGATCGACTCGGTCGGCATAGCCAACACCTTTTACATCTTGGGCGCCGTCTATTTCATTCTGATGGGCGGCTCCTCGCTCTATCTTTCTCCGCCGCCTGCCGGTTGGATGCCGGAACAATTTAAGGCTGCGATCGAGTCCGGCAGGAAGAAGATAAAGGTCGATCTCTCACAGCTTACAGCCAACGAAGCGGTAAAGACGGCGCGCTTCTGGATGCTTTGGTTGATGCTGTTTATCAATGTCACCTGCGGTATCGCCATCATCTCCGTGGCCTCTCCAATGGCACAGGAAATTGCCAAAATGGCACCGCTCGCAGCGGCTTCCATGGTCGGGCTGATGGGCTTGTTTAACGGATTGGGACGGATCGGGTGGGCGTCGTTCTCTGATTATATCGGCAGACCCAATACATACACAGCGTTTTTCGTTATTCAGATCGGAGCTTATTTATTGCTCCCCGCCGTTTCCAACGCCTGGCTGTTTCAAATTTTGATCTTTTTGATTCTTACATGTTACGGCGGCGGCTTTGCATCCATACCGGCCTATATCGGCGACCTGTTCGGCACCAAACAGCTCGGGGCGATACATGGTTATATTTTGACCGCATGGGCGGCGGCAGGGCTGGCCGGACCTATTATCGCGGCCTGGGTGCGTACCGCGACGAACAGCTATATCGGCACACTGTATATTTTTGCGGGACTGTTTGCCATTGCGCTCGTGGTTTCGCTGCTGATCCGGATCGAGATCAGGAAGCTTCAGTCGGTTAATCCGAGCGTTGCTACCGAACCGGCAAGATAACCTCCAGGCTACAGGGAGGACCCCCGGGCACTAACACTGCGTTAGTGCCTTTTTTGTCCCTGAAATGGAAAAATGGAGTATCAGGGACCTAATCGGAAACCTGAAGCGAAGAGGAATGAACCAGTTGGGGTTGAACCGGAATAGCCCTGGGCCTTGATAATTGTTGACATTCACGAAAAGCATCATGTTCGCAACCAAGACATTGAGCGTGATTAAGTTTGGTTAAGGCAAAGCTAATGGCATTGCCTGTTTGGTCAAAAAAGTGATCTTGCCCGATGATTTCGTCCAAGCCTGTTTTTTTCAGCAGTTGGCGCGGTTGGTCTTGGATTTCAGAAATGATCACGACGCCGCCGTGCTTCTTTAAGTGTTTGGCTATACTTGCTAAATGGGCTTCTCCGGTTGCGTCCATATATGGAACATGGCTCATTTTCAATAGGAGCACTTTAGGTTTGTTATGAATCTCGTCCATGATGGACTTTTCAAAACGATTGGCAACCCCGAAGAATAAAGCTCCCTCTACGGTGTAAATGCTGATTTGCGGGCAATTATGCTGCTCGTGGATCATGTGAGCGGATACTTTTTTGTTGTTGTCGGAAGGGTCGGGCAGTACCTTGGTCGTACTAAGGAGAACGCTCATATGCTTCACAAAGATTATGCCTGATAATACTAATCCCACTTCAACCGCGGTCGTCAGGTCTGTAAAGACAGTAAGAAGAAATGTACTCACCAAAACGAAAGATTCCGCAGTTCGGGTTTTCAGGATGTGGGCAAACTCTTTACGTTCGCTCATATTCCAAGCGACAACCATTAAGATCGGAGCCATACTGGCAAGAGGGATATTCGAAGCGTATGGAGCAAATAGGAACAAGACTAAAAAGACGACAATACCGTGAATGACCCCGGAGAGGGGAGACGCCGCGCCGCTTTTTATATTCGTTGCCGTTCTGGCTATAGCCCCGGTGGCAGGAATCCCCCCGAACAACGGAGTGATCATATTGGCGATGCCTTGACCGATCAGTTCACGGTTGCTGTTATGTCGAGTGCCTGTCATTCCGTCAGCAACTATGGCTGAAAGCAAGGATTCGATGCCGCCTAACATGGCAATGACTAGAGCTGGTTTTATTAAATACAGCATATGTTCAATGGAAAGCGAAGGCATGCGAATGCCGGGGATGCTGTTTGGAATTGCGCCGTAGGTCGAACCAATCGTTGCAACCTTGTCAGGATACAACAAAGAGGCGACAACAGTCGAAACCAATAACCCGACTAAGGATCCGGGAACTTTCGGGAACAGTCGTGGTGTTAGGATGATAAACACGAGACAAATCAGCGCTGTTGCTACACTGTAACTATTGGTTGACGCCATGTGTATACCTAATTCCTTCATGTTGGCCATGAAATTCTCGTGCTTTTCAAGCTGGTGCAAACCAAGGAAACTGGCAATTTGACCTGTAAATATAGTAACGGCGATGCCAGAGGTAAAGCCGATAATAACGGGGCGCGGAATAAATTTCATCACCTTACCAAGTTTGAACAGACCCATGATTACCAGAAGGACCCCAGCCATAAAACCGGCGATAAGCAAGTTTTCGTATCCATACTGCATCACGATGGCAAACAGAATAGGAATGAAAGCTCCAGTCGGACCGCCAATTTGAAAGGTTGACCCGCCCAATAAGGATATGATGATTCCAGCAACAATCGTTGTGTATAACCCGTATTCAGGCTTGACACCTGAAGCAATGGCAAACGCCATTCCTAATGGAATGGCGATAATACCTACAATCAACCCCGAAATGAAGTCCTTTTGAAAGCTTTCTCTGTTATAGCCCTGAAATCTGCCGGTAAACGAAAATTTCATATCCAGCATCGCCTTTCTGAATATTTGAATATTTGAATATATACAAACATATAAGGAATACGTTTAATTGTCAATTTCGGATTCCGTAGAAATGTTCAAAAAAAAGGAGCAAATCGAGTATAACAACTCCAATTCCTCCTTATGAAGAAGCAATTTAATTGTTTTTAATGTTTTCCAGCATGGAAATGGCATTCACAAGGTGATTGTCAAAAATTTGTTTCGCAACCAGCAGCAAGTCCTTAATTAAAGGATCGGTTAAAGAATAAATAACAGAGGTTCCATCCTTAATCCCATAGACCACGTTCTTATTTCTTAGTACGGCTAACTGTTGGGAAACCGCAGACCCTTCGCTTCCCAAAATCGTTTGAATCTCATTCACGTTCTTATCGCCCTCGGCTAAAACTTCAAGAATTTTAATACGCAAGGGGTGGGCTAACGCCTTGAAAAAGTCGGCTTTAAAATCTTGTATTTCTTGATACATAACGTTCTCTCCTACATGTTCGGAAATTTGAATATACAGATATCATATCACAAACCGGCAATCGTTGAATAAAGTTTCAGAGAATGGGGGCATCCGGGCAGCAGCGAATATATCCCCGGAGCCGGAGGGACTTCATGAGGCCGCTAATCAATGCCCGTGTTTTGTTTTTATCATAACATTTGATTTGAAATAAAGCGTTTTTCTTTTTCCATCAAAAAAAATGACGAATGTATATCAATCTGTTGAACATGGATGGTGATATGGGCTCATCATTGGATGGGTTTTTCCAGCGAAGTGGATGGTCATAATTTATGCCCTTTTGGATGGTTCGTTTTATCGCTTTTTCTTTTATTATAGTTGTTAAGTTGGAATTCCTTTCTCGTTTGGTTTTGAAGTACAGTCATAGGGTTAGGGGGATGATAAGATGGCTTATGAAACCGTTTGGGCAGAAGATCCATCGAAGCTTAACAAAATCGAAATGATGAAGCTCGAAAAGGACGGTCTGGATGTTATTCGTACCATTATTGAAAGGTATGCGAAGTAAGGATATGAATCCATACCTGAAGATGAGTTGAACCGGTTCAAATGGGCCGGCGTGTATGAGCAGAAGCCGAGGGATGGCCATTTCATGATGCGCATTCGAATTCCTTCGGGCATGCTCACTGCCAGGCAAGCGCGGACACTTGCAGGTATTTCACTCGATTATGGCCGTAATCTGTTGGACGTGACGACGCGGCAATCTTTTCAATTTCACTGGTTGCGGGTAGAACACTTGCCCGACATCTTTAATCGGCTTGAAGAAGTTGGCTTGTACTCCTATGAAGCTTGCGGCGATTGCCCGAGGGCCATTGTCGGTAATCCATTAGCGGGCATTGACCCGGATGAAATGATGGATACGTCCGAAATTATACAGCAGGTCAATGATTTTTTTGTTCTAAACCGCGATTTTTCAAAGGTGGAATTTTGGGTCCAAATGCGCAGTTTAATGAAAAATTGAAAGGTCGTGTGCCAGCGGATCAGGTTGGGCCCGTACTCGAATCCTTCATTTAGTTCTATAAAGAGCATCGTACGGGTCAGGAAACTTTTCATCAATTTTTCAAGCGTGTGGGCATTCAACAATTTCAACAACGATTCGATGAGGCAATAGCTCGTCCAGCAAAAAGTTTGATTTCATAACATCAGTGTCGCTGCTTAAGAGAGGAGTATCCGGAATGACTGGAGGGTTGGAGGGAAAACGCATTGTCATTGCGGGGTCCCGAAAAATAAGTGAACTGAGCACCATTATTGAAAAGCAAGGAGGCATCCCCGTTGTTCGTTCACAGCAAGGGACCTTGTTCCTTGCAGAAAGCGAGGTAGAGCGCGATCTCCTTCGTGTAGTGGAAAGCGGATCGGACTGGATGATGTTCACAACGGGAACCGGGCTTGAAGCTTTGTTCAATCAGGCGGAACGAATCGGTATTCGCTCCGCTTTTCTCGAAATTGTGAAACAGTCCAAAGTAGCGGCAAGAGGGTATAAAACCTATGCCCTGTTGAAAAAAATGGGAATTCAACCCGTTGCCGTTGATGATGACGGAACGACACAAGGACTTATTAAAGCGCTTGAAACTTATGAATTTACGGGTCAAGGCGTAACTATTCAGCTGCATGGCGAGCCTATGCCATCGTTAGTGAACTTTCTGGAGAACAAAGGAGCCGTTGTCAGGACCCTGTTACCTTATAAACATATGGCTCCGGATGATACCGTGTCGCGCCAATTGTGCCAAGAACTGGCCGATGGTTCCGTGGATGCGGTCTGTTTCACGACGGCGGTTCAAGTCCGGTATTTTTTTCAATTTGTCAAAAGCAACGGGTATTATCCGGCTATTCATGAAAGCTTCAAAAAGAAGGTGCTGGCGGCAGCGGTTGGCAAAGTGACGGCTGAAGCTTTGAAAGAGGAAGGGGTCGAGCGTGTATTAGCCCCTGAAAGCGAGCGGATGGGCGCGATGATTATCGAGCTCGCTCATTATTATCAGAATAAATCTACAGTAAAAACCCACCGATAAAGCTGAGCGGTGGGTTTTTGTGTCTTAATGTGGCAGAAGCCGCCATGAGATCCTACTTGATTTCAAAGTATTTGCTGATTTCATCCAAGAGCAGGTTGGCCGCTTTGTAGCCGCCCGCCAGATTCCAGACCACTTCATTCACTTTATGGGCGTTGTTCGTTTTGGCCACTTTCAAGTTTTTGAATAACGGATCCGTCATCCATTCCTCAGCTATCTTGGCGGCATCGTCCTTGCCCGGGGTTTCGTTCAGGAAGTAGAACAGCACATCGCCATCCATATCCGGGATACGTTCCTTGGTCAGCTTCTCGACGAACTGGTCCTTATCCTGGGAAGCGGGACGGGCAATGCCTAATTGATTAAACAGCACGCCGCTGAACGTCTGCTTCTGATAAATCCGCACATCGCCGGCGGAAAAGCGTACGACGGATACTTGGGTTGCCGCTTTAGCGCCCAGCTTGGCCTTCACATCAGAGACGCGCTTATCGAATGCTGCCAGCGCCTTTTCCCCTTCTTCCTTCTTGTTCACCGCTTCGGCGTACAGCTTGAAATTGATTTTCCAGTCGCCTGCCAAGTCTTGTGCGAAGACGGTCGGAGCGAGTTTTTTCAGTTGTTCGTAAATTTTCTCGTGCCTTACTTTATTGCCGATAATCAGGTCCGGCTTTAGACCGGCAATCAGCTCGATGTTAGGCTGCGTTTCTTCCCCCAGCACCGTAACGCCCTGCATTTCCGCTTTGATATGATCGTACCACGGGTCTCCAACCCAGGATTGGACGGCGCCGACCGGCTTCACGCCTACGGTAAGGAGAGCTTCCGTTCCTTCATTGGTCAAAATGACGACGCGCTTCGGCGTACCCTGTATCGTTTCTTCGCCCATTGCATGCTTAATGGTTCTTGCGGCTTCGCTTTTGGGTGGAGCGGACTCCGTCGCAGCCTGTTGGGATGCGGCGGGGGGCGTTTCCTTCGCTGCGCTGCCGCAGCCGACCGCCGTTAAGAACAGAACAGTTATAAGGATGAACAGCAAGGGAATGCGGTTGAGTCGAACAATCGAAAGCATGATTTCGTCTCTCCTTAATGATTTAGTTTCGCTGCGTACGCAGACTGATAATGGGAATCATTATCATTGCCAATATAAGGGATTAGGTTTTGGATGTCAACCGTTAATTGATAATGAGAATCAAAATCATTGACAAGGGGGTAGCCCGCCCATACAATGAAAATGTCATTTTTTTAGTAAAATTGCACCTTGTGGAGGGATGAACTTGTATGGCTCATTCGATGAGCAGCCGCATGATGAAGCTGTTCGGATTGGCGGCGGGAGTGCTCTTGTTGCTCGGCTGTATGCTCTCTAGCGTTCTGTTCGGCCTTCAACACTTTGGACTGAGCGAAGTCTGGCAGGCTTATGTACATTTTAACGGCTCCAATGAGCACGTCATTATTACGAATACGCGAGTTCCCCGGGCATTGATCGGAGCTGTGGTAGGCGCGAGCCTGGCCATTGCCGGTGCCTTGATGCAAGTACTGACGAAAAATCCGCTCGCCTCTCCCTCCGTATTCGGGATCAATGCAGGGGCCGTACTGTTCCTTGTGCTCAGCATTTCGGTCCTCGGTTCGGGGCTTACCCTGAGAAGCATGATCTGGGTCGCGTTTGCGGGGGCGGCGCTCACCGCGATGTTCGTGTTTCTGCTGGGCTCGCAGGGCAGGGGAGGCTTCGATCCGGTCAAGCTGACGTTGGCGGGTGCTTCCGTCGCTGCTTTAGCTTCTTCAGTTACAGCAGGCGTCATCCTGATCGACAAGCAGTCGCTTGATCAAGCGCTGTTCTGGATGATCGGCTCTGTTGCGGACCGGGAGTTGAAGCATCTCGCGGTCGTTCTTCCGTATGTTGCTGCTGGCTGGGTGCTGTCGATGATTTTATCCGGGTCGCTGAATGTCGTGGCCTTGGGAGACGATGTAGCGAAGGGATTGGGCCAACGAATTGTGCTGATCCGTACGACGTCCGCCATTGCTATTGTATTGCTGGCCGGTGGCTCCGTTGCCGTAGCAGGTCCGATCGCCTTTGTCGGGCTTATTGTGCCGCATCTGTGCCGTTATTTGGTGGGGAACGACCACCGGTGGCTCCTGCCCTATTGCGCGATCACAGGCGCGGTACTGCTTGTTGCGGCAGATCTCGCCTCCCGCTTTATCATCATGCCGAAGGAAGTCCCCGTAGGTGTCGCAACGGCCCTTCTGGGGGTTCCGTTCCTGATTTATGTGGCAAGAAGGAGGGCCCATGCTTAAATCCGGAAAACGAAAGGGGCTCCTTACCGCCCTCGTGCTTTGCCTGGTTTTACTCGTCCTGTCCTTGGTCAGTTTGTCGATGGGCAGTGTCCGTATTCCGTTTACCGAAGTGATTATGGCGGTCGTCGGGCATAACGGCGAAAGCAGCGGGGTGGTCGTCGTGGAGTTTCGGCTGCCGAGGGTTGTCGCCGCTATATTAATCGGCGCCGCCATGGCGGTTTCGGGCGCATTGCTTCAGGGGGTCATCCGCAACCCGCTGGCCGCTCCGGATTTGTTGGGCGTAACCGGAGGAGCATCCGTTGCCGTTGTGGCGTTCATGACCTTGTCCGCAGGCGCCTACAGCATCCACTGGGTTCCCGTCATCGCAATTGTGGGGGCGTTCGCTGCAGCTGCATTAAACTACATGCTGGCATGGAAGAAGGGGGTCTCCCCATTTCGGCTGGTGCTGATCGGTATCGGTATATCGACCGCAATGGGCGCGCTGACGACGTTCATACTGATAAGCGGCCCCGCTTATCTGGCCTCCCAGGTGCTGAACTGGATAACCGGCAGTATATACGGAACAAACTGGAAATATATAGCTGCACTATTCCCGTGGGTTGCCGTGTTCCTGCCGCTTGCCTTTCTCTTCGCCAAAGAGCTGAATGTTCAATCGCTGGGGGAGGACGTTGCCGTCGGTCTTGGAAGCCGGCTTCAGCTTAACCGCTTTATGCTTCTTGCTATTAGCGTCTCCCTGGCCGGGGCTGCTGTCGGCGTAGCGGGGACGATATCGTTTATCGGTCTGCTTGCGCCGCACATGGCCAGAAAGCTCGCTGGCAATTCCTATAAAATTTTGCTTCCGATTTCCGCGCTTCTTGGAGCAATTATCGTACTGTTAGCGGATCTGGCGGGGAGAATGCTTTTCCAGCCGCTGGATATCCCTGCGGGCGTATTTACGGCGGGGATCGGCGCACCGTTTTTCATGTATCTTTTGTATAAACGCAGATAAACCGACAGTCCGTTCCGAAGAGGGGACCCATCCGCAGGGAAGGGTTCCTTTGTTTGCGTTCGGGCCAAAAAGTAGGTTTGACGGATCAAGTTAGAGGGACAAAATAACTATTGCACTGATAATGATTATCATTTACAATTAGCAACTGTAGCGGTGTAAAATATTACCAAGTACCTCGACAGTTAAGAACAGGCAGGTTAGAGACCATTCCCCAAAGGAGGAAAGTTTATATGACGAAGGGCAATGCGATATATCTTGAAAGCCAGCAGCGACGCGAATCTAATGCCCGTACGTATCCGCGCAAGCTTCCCATTGCCATTATTGAAGCCAGAGGAGTGCAGGTGAAAGATGCGGACGGCCGGACGTATTACGATTGTCTTGCCGGAGCGGGAACGCTTGCCTTAGGCCACAACCACCCCGTGGTGGTCGAGGCCATGAAGGATGTTTTAAACTCCGGTATGCCTCTGCTTACGCTTGATCTGACAACGCCGGTCAAGGAGCGATTCGTCGATGAGCTCTTCGAAGCCTTGCCATCGGAATTTGCGGGTAAAGCCCGTATTCAGTTCTGCGGCCCATCGGGAGCAGATGCCGTTGAAGCCGCCGTGAAGCTGGTCAAGACGGCAACGGGAAGAAGCGTCATGATGTCCTTTCACGGGGGATACCACGGTATGACGAGCGGCGCGCTTAGTTTGACGGGGAATTTGCAGCCTAAGCGCCAGGTAGGTACGTTGATGCCGGGCTCACACTTCCTGCCTTATCCCTATGATTACCGCTGCCCCTTTGGAATCGGCGGGGAGGAAGGGCATCAAGTCGGAAGCCGCTATATCGAGCATTTGCTCGACGATCCGGAGAGCGGTGTGCTGCCGCCCGCCGGCATGATTATGGAGTTAGTTCAGGGAGAGGGAGGGGTCATTCCCGCGCCCGATGCCTGGGCTCGGGAGATTCGGCGAATAACGGGCGAAAGGGAGATTCCGCTCATCATTGACGAGGTGCAGACGGGGATCGGCCGAACAGGCCGCATGTTTGCTTTCGAGCATGCGGGCATTCAGCCCGATGTGATCGTTATTTCCAAAGCCGTGGGCGGAAGTCTTCCGCTGTCCGTGATCGTATACCGGGAGGAGCTTGACCGATGGGAGCCGGGAGCGCATGCGGGTACGTTCCGCGGAAATCAATTGGCGATGGCAGCAGGTACAGCGTCGCTGCGGTTTATCCGCGAAGAACGGCTGGTCGAGCATGCGGCCCGTGTCGGTCAGCGCCTCGTCAAGCACTTGGAGCAAACCCGTTCTGCCGTAAATTGCATTGGGCAAGTGAGGGGCAGAGGGCTGATGATCGGCGCGGAGATCATCGATCATGAACGCGCTTCGGACAGGCTTGGAAGCTATCCCGCCTACAGTGAGCTGGCTCGCGAAATTCAACGGCAATGTTTGAAACGAGGCCTCATTCTGGAGCTCGGCGGACGTCATGGCAGCGTAGTTCGTTTCCTGCCTCCGTTAATCGTAACGGAAGAAGAAATCGATCGAATCGCGGAAATTTTCCATGAGGCTGTTCTGGCGGCGGAACGCCATAACCGCATTCCCCAGGGGGTCTTCAGGTGAACGGTACCTTCGCAACGGATTTTTTGAATCACAGCGAGGAAAGCCAGGTGCTCTTCCGCAAGCATATGAATACGGCTTTGGGCGTGTTAATTCGCGATTTCGCAAGTGCCAAGCATCCCTACAGCGGAGCTCTGCCTGATCAATTGGCGGCTTCCTTACGGCAGCGGCCGGTTTGTCCCGAGCAGGGCGTCGGTATGGCGGAGCTGCTGGATTTCATAGGTGAGGCTGTACTGAAACATTCAGCGGTAGTGACCCACCCGGCTTGTATGGCTCACCTTCACTGTCCGCCCCTGCAGGCTTCATTG
This sequence comes from Paenibacillus sp. EPM92, assembly GCF_016586185.1. Classification (NCBI taxonomy): domain Bacteria; kingdom Bacillati; phylum Bacillota; class Bacilli; order Caryophanales; family Paenibacillaceae; genus Paenibacillus; species Paenibacillus sp. EPM92. Next base: position 126,535 of record NZ_BCPS01000079.1, on the reverse strand, counting down.
GTTGCGGAGGCGCTGCTTTCCGCGGTGAATCCTTCCATGGATTCGTGGGATCAAAGTATGTCGGCCACGATGCTGGAGCAAGAGGTCATCGGCTGGTTGTGCGGGTTGTTCGGATTCGCAGGCAGCGGCAGCGACGGCGTGTTCACCAGCGGGGGAACGCAGTCCAATTTCATGGGATTACTGCTTGCCAGAGACCATTATTGCTACATGCGCTGGAACTGGAATGTGCAGCAGCGGGGATTACCTCCACAGGCTGACCGCCTCCGGGTGCTGTGCTCGGAAGAGGCCCATTTTACAGTCAAGCAATCGGCGGCTTTATTAGGTCTGGGACAACAATCCGTCATCACGGTGCCCGTGGATTCGAAGGGCCGAATGCACAGCGATCTTCTGGAAAGCACAATCGCCCGTTTGCGCGAAGACGAACTGATTCCCTTCGTACTCGTAGCTACAGCCGGGACCACTGATTTCGGCAGTATCGATCCGCTTCCGGAATTGGGAGAAGCGGCTCGAAGGCATGGTCTATGGCTCCATACCGATGCGGCATACGGCGGCGCGCTCGCTTTGAGCGATCAACACGCCTGCCTGCTTAAGGGGATCGCTTTGTCTGATTCGATTACCGTTGATTTTCACAAACTGTTTTATCAACCGATCAGCTGCGGAGCTTTTTTGCTTCGGGATCGATTGCATTACCGTTATTGGAGGCTTAATGCCGACTACTTAAACCCGGAAGCGGATGATCAGGCGGGAGTGCCTAATCTTGTAGGCAAGTCGGTCCAGACAACGCGCAGGTTTGACGCGCTCAAGCTCTACATGTCGCTGCAGCATGTCGGCCGCGAGCGGTTTGCCGCGATGATCGATCATACCCTGAAGCTGGCGGAGGAAACCGCGGAGCGGATTCGACAGGAGGACGCGCTGGAACTGATAGCAGAGCCGACATTGAACGCTGTTGTTTTCCGGTATGTACCTTCAGTTGGAGCGGAAGACGGCGCTGGCTGGACGGATGAGTTGAACTGCCGGATTCGGGATCGGCTGCTTGAAGGCGGCATAGCGGTTGTCGCCCGGACGAAGGCGAAGGGGAAGGCTTGCTTAAAATTTACGCTGTTGAATCCGTTAGCGACGCTGCAGCATACGGCCGGAATATTGAGGCATGTCATACGCATCGGCAAGGAATTGGAATGTCAATATGCTGCGGAGCTGCTTGCTCGGAAAGGAGTGTTGTCACATGATCGGGGAACGGCCGCTGGAACTTACGGAAGTTTTATGGGAAGAGGGTTGTGAGGCGCGTACAATCGCAGCAAGGGCTACGCTGCAAAGCTTGCTTAACAGTTTCCTCAGGGAGACCGGGTTGGGAGATTGGCATGAATCAGACGAGGGTTGGATGCTTCAGCTTCCTCTGGTCAACCAACACGGGACGGTAATCGTCCCGGTGAAGTATAAATCTCCGACCGGAAGGCATCTGTTCCAATTTCCACTCCAATGGAAAGGAAGCGAAGACCTTGGGGCGGTCACGGAGGACGAGCTGGCGATCGCGGAGCGTCTGGTCCGGGAATTGGGACAACGGGTTCAGGTTGACGCGTCCGGGCGAACAGAGGAACTGCTGCAGCGAATCAGGGAAAGCTGTGAACGTATCGAACAGTTTGTTTCCGCCCGTGACGGGGACCACGAGCAGCTGTACGGCTATGACGGTGATTTTCTTACTGCAGAGCAATCGCTGCTGTTCGGACATCTGCTGCATCCTGCACCGAAGAGCCGCGAGGGTGTTCCCGATAACGCACAGTCGGTGTATTCCCCTGAGCTGAAAGGACAATTTCAGCTGCACTACTTCAGGGCGCACCGATCCATTGTTCGTGAAGACTCGGCGCTTGACCGCATGACGGCGACGGAATGGATTAAATCGGAACTGCGGGATGGTCCGCAGACGGAACCGGATTTTATATCCGCCTATACGGGGCTCGACGACTACACATTGATTCCGCTTCACCCGCTGCAGGCCCGGGATATGCTGCGTAAACCGTCCGTACTGAAGCTGATCGGGGAGGGCTTGCTTCAAGATTTGGGTGCACGGGGACGATTCTATTCGGCGACATCGTCGTTTCGGACCGTGTATCACCCGGAGTCGCCATGGATGGCTAAAGGATCCGTTCCCGTGAAAATTACAAACTCGCTGCGGGTGAATAAATTCAAAGAACTGGAGCGGGGCGTTGAGGTAGCACGGTTGATGAACACGCGAATCGGCGAGGTTTCAAGCCGTTATCCGGCGTTTTCAATCGTGAAGGACCCGGCTTATGTGTCGATTGCTTTGGAAGGGGAGGAGGAATCGGGCTTTGAAGTGGTGCTGCGTGAAAATCCGTTTCAGGGTGATCGGGCGCTTCAAGCGGCGCTAGTCGCTTCACTCATTCAGGATCCGCTGCCCGGTTCCGAATCCCGCCTCAGCCGCATCGTCCGCCGTTTGGCTGAACGGGAGGACCGCACGACGGAAGCCGTCAGTCTGGACTGGTTCCGCCTTTATCTGGAGATGTCGCTGAAGCCGATGCTGTGGCTGTATTTCACGTATGGCATCGCTCTGGAGGCGCATCAGCAAAACAGCGTCGTTCAGCTGCGTGAAGGGTACCCTAACCGCTTCTATTATCGGGATAATCAAGGCTATTATTTCTGCCGTTCGATGTCAGAGCGCTTGAAGCAAGAGCTTCCTGATCTTGGAGTCAAAAGTCAGACGTTCTGCGATGACGCCGTTGCCGATGAGCGGTTTCGTTATTATCTGGTCTTCAACCATTCGTTTGGCTTAATTAACGGCTTCGGCACCGCAGGGCTTGTTGATGAACGTCTGCTGCTTCGCGAGCTGCGATCCGTGCTGGCCGGGTTTCTCCCTATGAACAGGGAGCCGTCCACCTTCCTCCAAAGCTTGTTAGCGGAGGAGAAGCTTCCGTGCAAGGCCAACTTGCTTACCCGGCTGTATGACATGGACGAATTGGTCGGATCGCTCGAAAACCAGTCGGTTTACGTTCTGGTGGATAATCCGCTTGTCTTGGAGGTGCCGGAGGATGTCGGGCGTCTTGATTCGTAATTTAAACCAGCTTTACGAGGATCATCCTCTAGCTACTATCCAGGATCGAACGATCGGTAGAACGATTTCCTTTCGTCCGGTCACGATGGAGCACGATTTGCTGCGGCTGCACGCCTGGCATCAGGAGCCTCATGTCGTTCCCTTTTGGCAGCTCCAAATTCCTCTGGATGCGTACCGCAACCACTTGGAGCGCTTCTTGGCCGACCCGCATCAGACGCTGTGCATCGGTCTGCTGGATGGGGAGCCGATGAGCTATTTCGAATCGTATTGGGCGGCGTCCGACTTGATCGGTCAATATTACGAGGCGGCTCCGGAAGATCAGGGGGTGCATCTGCTCATCGGCCCGCCGAACTATCTCGGGCAAGGTTATGCGCTCCCGCTGCTGCTTGCTCTCGTACGTCTGCAGTTCCTGCACCCGGGGACTATGCGAATCGTCGCCGAACCGGATATTCGGAATGCGAAGATGCGGCATATTTTTGAAAAGTGTGGCTTTCGCTTCCAACGGCAAGTGCAGCTTCCGGATAAAACGGCAGCGCTGATGCTTTGCGAGCGTGAGATCTTTGAAGCTTGGGATAGAGAAAGGGGAATGGCTTATGTCGAGGACGGGCGCCGGTCTGAATCATTCAGACGTGCTGGATGTGCTGGGCGTCGGAATCGGTCCGTTTAATCTCGGTTTAGCTGCGCTGCTGGATCGCGTACCGGAGACGAAAGCTGTCTTTCTGGAGCGGAAAGCGCAGTTTGATTGGCACTCCGGCATGATGATCGAGGGCACGACCCTCCAGGTTCCATTCTTTGCGGATTTGGTAACGATGGCTGATCCGACGCATCCGCTCAGCTTTTTGAATTATTTGCATGAGCATGGCAGATTGTACCACTTTTACTTTCGGGAAAAGTTTCATATTTCGCGCCGGGAATACAACCACTACTGCAGGTGGGCGGCAGAGCGGTTGGCCTCTTGCCGTTTCGGCTGCGAGGTGACCGGGATCCGGCTGGAAGAAGCCGGATCAGACGCCCGGTTTGTGGTGGAGGTGCGAGAGCTTGGCACTCCGCGCATGATAAGCTACCTTGCCAATAATCTGGTTATAGGCGTAGGGAGCCGTCCTCAAATGCCGGCTCGCTTCCGATCGCTGTGCGGTCCGCATGTATTCCACTCGGCGGATTATTTAACGCATCGGGAGCGCTGCCTTCAAGCCCGTTCGATTACGGTGGTCGGTTCCGGGCAGAGCGCAGCGGAGATTACGCTTGATCTGCTAAGCGGGCAGCGGGAATACGGGTATCGGCTGGACTGGTTTACGCGATCGGCGGGATTTTTCCCGATGGAATATTCCAAGCTCGGACTTGAGCATTTTTCCCCTGATTACACGCGGTACTTCTACGGGCTTGCACCCGAGCGCAAGGATGCTGTCCGAGCAGGACAAAGCCTGCTGTACAAAGGGATCAGCGCCCGCACCATCGCCGACATCTACGATGCCTTGTACGACGCGGGAGACGGAGGGGAGGAAAGCCCCCGCGTTCGGCTCATGGCGTCCACGGAAGTGGAGCAGCTACTTCCGTTCTCCGGGAGGGGAAGCGATGGATACAGGCTGGTTTGCCGACAACTGCAGCAGGACATTTCGTTCGAGCATGTCAGCGATGTCGTCATATTGGCCACTGGCTACGAGCATGCCGAGCCGGCTTGCTTGAGCCCGTTGGAGCCGTATATTTGCCGGGATGCGAAAGGCCGGTATGACATTTCCGAGAATTACGCGCTGAAGCTTCGAATCGGCGGAGGCAACCGCATATTTATTCAAAATGGGGAGCTGCATACGCACGGCGTCGGCGCCCCGGATCTGGGTCTGGGCGCATACCGGAACAGCTTGATCATCGAACAATTGACGGGACGCGCGGTGTATCCTCGAAGGGAACGAAACGTATTTCAGCAGTTCGGAGCGAACGTATGAGGCGGCTTGCTCAAGAGGCGGGAGGGCTTCGCTCGAGAACCGGCATGCAGGCTGCGCTCCTTGGCTGCGTGTTTCTCGGCCTTTTCACCGAAGTGCTTCTGTCGCCGTATTACCCGCAGTTTTTTCGTCAGGTGTTCGGCGTCGAGGACTACAGCTACACGGGCTTTTATTTGTTCGTCTGCCGGTTGACCGTCGTTCTCTGCTCCCCGGTTTGGGGCTGGCTGGCCCGCAAGGCGGGAGCCAAGCGGCTGCTGTTTGCAGGTCAGGCCGGCACGGCATTGACGACAGCGCTGCTGGCGTCGGCGGATAGTGCGACGGAGTTTCTGATTTTGACCGTATGTCTGCTCCTGTTCAAAAGCAGCTACATGCTGATTTATCCTATTCTGATGGAACTGACCGATAGGGGTGGTCAGGCGGGTTCGGCGGCCAAGTTTCACACCGTGCACCATACAGCCGTTCTGTTAGCTGCGCTGACCGGCGCCCACATGCTCCAAATGGAACGGCCTCTAACGCTGTTTTATGGAGCGGCGGCCGCCGATGTCGTTCAATTGCTCGTATGCATAGGGGTGCTTTGGGGGTGGCGGGGCGGCTCCCGGCAAGCGGGCGAACCTGAGTCTGCAGGCTCGAAACTTTCGTTAATAGGGCTGCTGCGTGATCGATATATCGTAACGCTGGGACTGTTGTTTTTTACTTTGACGGTCGCGAATCAAGTGGTCAGGCCCTTTTTTACACCATACGTAGAGGAAGCCTTCCGCCTGTCGACGGGCATAGCCGGGGTGCTGTTCCTTCTGCCGCATGCATGCGCCTTAACGCTGCTGCCGTTTCTTCGCAGTATTTGCAAACCGGGGCGGTTGCATGTCGCGTACACGTTGGGCGTTGCGACGATGGCCGCCGGCTTGATGATTCAAGCGCTGTCGGAGGGCATTACAGGATTGATCATTGGGCGTATGCTGTACGGCATGTTTCTGGCAATAACGATGGCGGTGCTGGACGTCATTCTGTTTGAAAGGGAACGAGGGACGGGCGCTGCTATGACCTTCAGTGTCATGGTATCGTTTCAGACGGCCGGGGAGTTGTTGTCTCCGCTGCTTGCCTCGTTCCTGTCGATCCAGGCGGGGTTGAATACGCCGCTGCTTGCCGCCGCCTTGTTGTGCCTGGTGAATACCCTATTGTTCAGATGGTCTGCTATTCACAGATCGCCGAAGGAGGCAGCGAAGTGGAATGTACATGGCAGCAAGACCTAATGGCTGCTCAAGCTTTACGATCCGAGGCCTGCGTGCATGTGCGCAGAAGAATTTTCCGGCAATTGGCGGAGTCGGTCATCTATGAAGGAATCGTCACGCCGCTGATGGAAGCGGAAGGGGAAAAGATATTATACAGCCTTCAAGGTCAAGATGCTGCGGGCCGGAAGGTGATCTACCGGTGTCTTGGGCAAAGAAGGTTCACATTCGGCCGGATTCGGATGTTAACGGAATCTCCGCTCATCCGGCTTGGCGGCGGCGTAGAAGCGGAGGCGTCTTCGCTGCGTTTATTTGTCGAGGAAGTGCTGGATGTGCCGGGTGTGGATCGGTCCAAGCTGATCTCGTTTGCGGAGGAGCTGGAGCAGACGCTGCTGAAGGATGCCATAGCTCAGTTTCATCGGATTTCGGAAGGCCGTGAGTTGCGGCGGTTAAGCGGTGATGACTTGGAGTCGGCGGTCATGGACGGGCATCGGTACCATCCGAGCTATAAGTCGCGGATCGGCTTTGATTATGCCGACCATCTTGCTTACGGCCCCGAGTTTGCCCGGGATGTGACGCCTATATGGCTGGCCGTGCGGAAGGAGGAGAGCCGGGCGGCCGTGCTGCCGGGCATGTCGCTCGACGGCTTGCTGCGTGAGGAATTGGGGGATGCTGCTGTCGATTCCTTTCAAGCGTTGTTGCGGAGCGAGAACTGCGACCCTGCCGACTATTTCTTCGCGCCGGTACACCCGTGGCAATGGCGCCGGGCGATCGTTCCGGCTTGCGCGGAAGAGCTCCGCACGAAACGTATGGTGCTGCTGGGATGTTCTCCTGATGCTTATCGCGCCCAGCAGTCGATTCGCACGCTTGCGAACCGGACAGAGCCGCATAAAGCGTATATCAAGCTGTCGATGAATCTGTTGAATACGTCAAGTTCCCGTCAATTGCTGCCCCACTATACGGTAACGGCCCCGGTCTTGTCCTTCTGGCTTCAAAGCTTAGTGGATGGAGACCGCTATTTGAAGGAGGAAGCGAAACTGATTTTGCTGCGGGAGGTGGCTGCCGTCTCGTATGATCCGCAGGATCACAAGGGCGACGGAAGACGCTCGGGCCGGGAGCATGACCAGGCCCCGCACCCGCTGTACGCAGCAGTGGGCTGCATTTGGCGGGAAAGCTTGCACCGCTATTTACAGTTGGGGGAAGAATGCGTGCCCTTCTATGCGCTCTGTGCTTCGGAACGGGATGGCACCCCGCTCATTGAGCCATGGCTTCAAGCCTATGGGATCGAGGCGTGGCTGAACCGGCTTCTGGAGCGGTGCGTGCTGCCTGTCCTCCACTTGGCCGCAGTTCATGGCGTCGCTACGGAATCGCATGCGCAAAATATGGTGATGGTGCACCGGGAAGGTTGGCCAGAGCGGTTGGCGCTCAAAGATTTTCATGAGGATGTGCTGTACTGCCGTTCCTTTCTGAAGCAACTGGAGTTTTGCCCGGATTTAACGGTTGTTCACGAACGGTATGCTGTCCAGGAGGAGAGAGCCAATTTTGAAACGGAGGATGTGACGCCGCTGCGGTATTTGACTTTGGGGGCGCTATTTTTCGTCAACCTCGGTGAACTGGCTATGATGCTAGCGGACCGGTACGGCTTTGAGGAAAGGCGATTTTGGCGGATGACGTCTGCATGTATACATCGCCATCAGGCAAAAGATCCGCATTGGAAAGAGCGGTTTGAGGCTTTGGATTTGTTTGCCCCGACCACCAGAGTGGAGCAGTTGACGTATAAACGATTGACGGTTCAATCAAAAGGGCTATCGCACAGGGTGCCCAATCCTTTGTCGGCTTTCCAATCGCCCGACTAGTACAAGTAGAGAGGAGGTCCGCATGTGAATGGGAAGCTGTTTGCCGTCAACCAATTGTATTTCGGCCAAGAGGATGTGGATATACGCTGGAAAGCCTGGGGGCTTTTGCCGCATTATCGGGACGCGGGGAAAGCTGGAAGCCGGATCGCGGTCTGCATGGCGAACGCGGCCGAGTTGATTATACTGGTGCTTTTTTTGCGGGAGCAAGGGGGATCGGTGCTTCTGCTCCACGGAGAAACTCCGCTGGAGACGGCCAAGTCTCTGGCGATTGAAGCAGGGTGCAGCGGCCTCGTGTACCGATCCGTCGAGGACGGCTTTCTGACGCTTACGCCGCCGGAAGGAGCGAACGATACCCTTGTCTCCGCCCAGGAGGCTTCGCTTTGCATGTTCAGCTCAGGTACGTCCGGCAAGCCTAAGCTCATTTGCCGAACGTGGTCGGCTGTAGCGGAGGAAATCACGGCTTATAATGAAGCGATTGATCTGGACGGTTCGGTTACCCCGGTCATCATCTCGCCGGTAAGCCATGCTTACGGCCTGATCAGCGGAGTGTTGTCCGCTATGAAGCGGCAAGCGGTGCCTCACGTCGCGGCCTATACGAATCCGAAGCTGACTTTGGCTCTCCTTCGGGACACGCCGAAGCATATCGTGTATGGGGTACCGTTGACGCTGCATGTGCTGACATCTTTCGCTTCCGGCTTTCGTTATCATCAGTTGATGAGCTCGGGCGCTCCTCTGCCGCAAGGTTTGTTGGATAAGCTTGCTCCTCTGGCGGACGGTGTGCTTCAGCAGTATGGCTGCTCCGAAGCCGGATGCATCAGTGTCAGCCGCTCCCTTCGGTTTAGCGCAGATATCGGCAAGCCGTTAGGCCACCTTCGGATTAGGCAAGCCGGGGCTTCAGCAGACATGCCGAAAGAACTGATCATAGCCGTGCAAGACCGGGTGATCCGCACCGGAGATCTTGGGTATATGGAGCAGGGAGAGCTGCGGCTTCTAGCCAGGGCCGACGATGTGATCAACGTATCCGGCCTTAAAGTATATCCTACGGAGGTAGAAAACGTCGTCTCCGAACTGGACGGCATCCGCGAGTGCGTCGTCTACCGAGGGCGGCATCCGGTGATGGGCGAGGTCGTTTGCTGCATGGTGGCGGCCGATCATCAGGTTACGCCCGAGGCGGTTCGCGCATGGTGCATACGCAAGCTGCCTCCCTATAAAGTGCCGGCCAAAGTGGAGTGTGTCACGAAGCTGCCAAGGAATGCGACGGGTAAAATCAGCCGTAAAATGTTGGAGGAGGCGGATCTAAGCTGATGAGACGGAATCAACGGATAACAGAGCTGCATTCATTGATGAAAACCAGGCTTCTTCTGACAGACTTGTCTCCCTTGGAGGAAACGCACAGGCTGAATGAGGACCTTCGCGTCGATTCGGTGATGATGCTGCAGCTGTTGGTCTGGATTGAGGAGGAATTCGGGCTTCGTATACCGGAGGAGGAGGTGGATCCGCGGGTCTTTCATACGGTGGGCTCACTTCTTGATTTCATGGAACGTTTGGCTCCCGCCGGTACTGACGAGGAGCAAAGAGCGTAACAGAAGGAGGCGAATTTATGTTCGGATGGAAGGAGCAGCGCATTAAGGTTCACTGTGTGGTGAGCTGCTTGTGCGAGGTGGTCAAAAGGTACAGCGATGTCGATTACCGCCCTTTTTATTTTGGCGTGTGGGATGCGGAGTTTGCCTGGACGGAGGCGGGTTTGTCGTATTATTCAGATACCATTCAGCATGAGCGATCGATGAAGTGGTATGAACGAATGTTCGGAACTCGGGTGATCCAGTGGCATGACCGGCATCAGGATTCGGCAGCAAATGCGGTCAGACTGGTGGAACTTGTTGAGAATGCCCCTAAGCACAGGCATGTCGTCGTGCAGATTGACATGTCTCTCATGCCGGAGCGGGATAATAAGTTCAATCTGAATCCGTTCCCTCATTATTTGCTGGTTTCGTCTACCGAACGAGAGGGCGAATGGTTCATGCTTGACGCGGATATGAAGTGGGAGGGGGTCGTCAGCCGGGAGCAGGTGCTCCAGGCTTTTGTTCATAACCCTTATCCGGACGGGTTTTATATCGAAGCCCTCGCTATCCAGGCGCCGACACCGAATACGGTCGTTTCTTACTTTTATGACGGATTTAATCTCCATGGCAATGAGCTGGTATCCAAGCTGCGAGCGCTTGTCTCAAGATTGGCCGGGGAGCCTGAGAAGCTGCCTCAGCTCGCGGATGCGCTCAAGCATCTGCACGTGATTGTGATTCGTAAATACGGGTATGATTACGCGTTCATGTACTTTCACGATGAGCTGCAGTTGCCACGGGAACATTATGAGCATTGGGCGCAGCAAATCCGCGATTTGGTTCAAGCCTTCAACACGATGCAATATATGGCTGTCAAACTATCGCTGACCGGCCGTACCGAGCTGCTTCCTTCACTATTGGAAACATTGGATAAGGCCGAAGCGATCGAACGTGGGCTTAAACAGGAACTGGAGCGGGAGCTTGCCTTATGGTCTGCCCGCTACTCCAACGCAGGGGGGCTTCTTATTGATGTCTGATTCATTCAGATTAGGGTGCTCGTTGTGCACCATCTCTTTTCGCCACACGTTGATTTCTTTCGAGCAGCTGATCGAATTTGCCCGAGTCCATGCCTTCAACGGAATGGAAGTATGGGGAGTTCACGCCCGTCACCTGTATGAGGAGCGCAAGGGCTCCAGGATGCATTTGCCGGAAGCCGCAGGGCTGACGGTTTCAATGATCAGCGATTATTTGGAAGTGGGATCCCGGGTGAATTTCCCGGATACCGTTACCCGATGCGAGGAACTGCTCACGTTGGCGGGCTGGCTTAGAACGAGGCGGATTCGTACTTTTGCGGGGAGGCGCGGCAGCAGAGAGGTGAGCGCAGGCGAGTTCGAGGATACGGTTCGGCAGCTTCGAATCCTTGGCGACCTGTGTATGGATCATGGAATCGATTTGCTGGTGGAAACACATCCGGGGACGCTGGCCGATCACAAAGCGGCGGCTCATCGGCTGATGACGGAAGTGAGCCATGAAGCGGTTAAGCTGAATATGGACTTCCTTCACTTATGGGAGGCTGGGGACGACCCGTTGGAAAGCTATGAGCAGTTGGAGCCATGGGTGGAGCATTTCCATCTGAAAAATATCCTCTCTCTTGCTCACTGCAGCGTGTTTCAACCCCATCAGGTGTATGCGGCTAACGGCAGCCGGCAAGGGATGGTTTCGCTGGCGAACGGAGCGGTCGATTACCGTCGTATTATCGATCGCATCGGGTCGAGCGGCAAGTTCGCCTCTTTGGAATGGTTCGGGGCCGAACCTGGACGGATGCTGAGTGGGGAAATCGGATGGCTGCGTCGCAGGCTGGACCGTTTATACGCGCCAGCTCCATAAATGCTCGTGAATGAAAGGCAGCGCTAAAAGCTGCCTTTTTTTTGCAATCAAATCTCGCTCCTATCATGGAAATCGTTTACAGCCTGGCGAAACTGCGGTAATCTATGGGTACTGGGAGGCGGCGATTAAAATTGGATTTTATAAGGACCATGTTGCGCCATTTTACTCAATATAAACTACTGTTCTCCATTTTTTTGTTTAGCATCTTCTTTGAAGTCGCTTATGCGGTGGCAGCCCCCTTGAGCCTGAAATACTTGGTGGATGAGGCATTCACACCTAAGGACTTCCAAGCGTTCACGATCATTCTGAGCATTTTGCTCGGAGGCGGATTTTTCAACATTTGCGCAAGTGCATGCGGGGATTACTCGTTAGGCAAGCTGAGCGGCGAGGTGATTCGGGAGCTGAGAACCGAGCTGTTTATCCATCTGCAGCAGCAATCGCTGCCTTTTTATCAACGATACAGAGTCGGCGACCTTGTTACTCGTTTCGCAGCGGATATGGCGTCCATGGAGAAAGTGATCCGCATCTCGTGTCCCTTCTTTCTGAAGGAGGCTTTAAGCATCCTGCTCGGACTCTTTATGCTGTTTTCAATCGAATGGAAGCTCGCGCTGGCCGTGCTTGCCGGCTCCGTACTGATGTTTGTCGGGCCCAGACTCCTTCAAGCCCGTGCGGAAACGGCCAATGCGGGCTATAAAGAAGCCCAGGAGCGCTTCTCCAATACGATCGACGAGATGGTCAAGGGTCATAAAACGATTAAAGGCTTGCATCAGCAGGCCAGGTTGCGGGAGCGGGCCCGTAAGCAAATTCAAGAGCTGTTTTCCTTTGGTTTGAACATGCACATGACCAACTCCCTGATGGAGCGCTTGCCTCTAACGGCTTTATTGATCTTGAACGGGATTATGCTCGGCTTCGGCGGATATTTGATACTCCATGACGATATGACGGTCGGCGGCTTTATGGCCTTTTTTACATTGTTTATGAGCGTTGGTCAGGCGGCCTCCAATTTATCGTTCCTGATCCCGAACCTCATTGATTCGAGCGTTAGCTTCCGGCGCGTCGGGGAAATTTTCGATCAGCAGCCCGGCGTTCCGGAAGCCGCCAACCCCATAGAGCTTCCATCTTCCATAACTTCGATCCGGATGGAACGGGTCACCTTCGGATATACCGAGGAAACCGATCAATTGCGGGACGTCAGCCTGCACATCGCAGCCGGCAGCTATACGGCATTCGTAGGTTCAAGCGGCTCCGGCAAAAGCACCGCGTTGCAGCTGCTGTCCCGTTTCTACGATCCCAGGCAGGGCACGGTTGCGATGGATGATTATGACCTGCGTACCGTAAGCGAGGCTTCCTTAAGAAAGCTATCCACGTTGGTTACTCAGGATACTTTTTTATTTAACACAACGATACGGGATAATTTGCTGCTGGACGGGGTTGACGTCACGGATGCGGACATGGTTGAAGCCGCGAAGCAGGCGAAAATACATGACGTCATTGCAAGCTGGCCTGCGGGATATGAGACAATGATCCACCATGAAGGGGGATCTTTGTCAGGGGGTGAACGGCAGCGCATCGCGATTGCACGGGCGATTCTGAGAAATCCGAAGCTGCTGCTGCTTGATGAGGTGACGTCGGCACTGGATCCGGCTACGGAAGCGGATATCAATCAATGGATTCAACAGATTCGCAGGCACACTACGATTATTTCCGTAACCCACCGGTTAGCCTCTGTTGTGAATGCCGATAGGATTCATGTGTTCAAGGAGGGCCGAATCGTCGAATCCGGTACCCACCAGGAACTTCTGCAGCAAAACGGACTATACTATAGCCTTTGGGAAAAGCAGCATGGGTTTCACTTGTCTCAGGATGGCCTTCATGCAACGGTGGAGGTTGACCGGCTTGCGAAGCTGCCCTTCTTCGAAGGGATCGAGCTTCCGCTGCTCCAGGACATGGCTAGCCTGTTTTCCACCGAAACGTGCAAAGAGGGCGAGGCTATTGTGCGTGAGGGAGAGGAAGGCCATAAATTTTACATTATTGTCCGCGGCAAGTTTGAAATCGTGAAGCAGGTTCCCGAAGAGGGAGATAAGCGGGTAGCCGTTCTGCAGGACGGTGATCACTTTGGCGAAATCGCCCTGCTCAGGGATATTCCAAGGACCGCTACGGTGAGGGCCATGGGCCCATCGGTGCTGCTATCTGTAAGACGGGAACAATTTCAAATATTAACAAACCAATACCCTCAAATTCTTCAAACGCTGGAGCAAACGCTGAAGAAGCGAATTTGACGTCTCGTGGAGACAGAAAGAAGGATCGCAATGACGACGCTTTGCAGACGCTGTTCCAATGATGATGAGTTCGCCAAAGTCAGTTTATTCTTTCTTGAGAACAGACGCGACCTGCATCTTTCTTATACAACCATGGATACGATTAGCCTGCTTTATTCCTATTTGACGCAGGGCCATTTGCTTCAAGCCACGGATGCCGACAACCGGGTGATCGGAGTATTGGGTTATTATCAGGGTACACCGGAAGAGGAATTTAAGGATAAAGAGGTTGCTTTTGCGGATATGGTCATTTTAGACAAAGCCCACAGGGGGACGCGGCTATTTATTACCGGGCTGCGGTTTTGGGTTCGTGAGCTCGTGAAGGAGCATCCGGAGGTGCAGGAATTGAGATTCGCCGCTCTGGAGGAAAATCAATATTTATGCAAATTGTATTCCAAATTTTCCGAAACAAGCTACAGACGTGAGGGTATGCTTGGAGAAGAATTGGTCTTTTGTGTGAAAATTAACCAGATTAGGACTATCTTAAAAATTTTCGACAAGGTATAATTAGGAAAAAGAAAACAAAGGATTGATTTCGAAAAGGAGGGGTACCGAATGATTCCACCAAAAGGATTTGGTTCTAAAGGAACCGGCGGCAAAGGTGACAGATTTGGGCAATTAGTCATCATCAATGATTCCTTAAGAGCACAACCGAAGTAATGCCCTACGAATTTCGTCCTTGCGATTTGGAAATGGACTATGAATCGTATGTAAAGTTTGTAATCAAGCATCACGATGAACTGAATTTGCCTTATTCATTTGCCATTAAGCTTAGTTTTATCAGCAGCCCTTTAATTTTTGGCAAAGCCATGCTCATCTTCAGTGAAGAGCCTTACGAGATTGTCGGTGCGGCCGGTTTCGTCTATGGTACCGGCGCCAACCAATATGAGGACCGGGAAGTATGTCAGGTGGAGGTTGCTTTTATTCAGAAGGCTTATCGGCGCACATTTGTGTTTGCACGAGGATTGCAGGCGCTGATTGACCAGATGAAAGCGGGAAACCCGAATGTCGAGAAGGTTCAGTTCTGGGCTTCTGAGGGTCAGGGGGAACTGGAAAGGCTCTTCACGAAATTCAGCGAACTGCCTGGTTCGACAAAATCCATCGTGAACAACTTGGCTCTCTATACGGTTTCGTTTCATGAGCTGGAGGCCTATTGCCTTCGTTTTGGAGCCGCTGATGGACTTAGAGGAAACGAAGGCCGTGTCTACTGAACACGTGCTTCAGACCGTCGGGAATTCTCGATGGTCTTTTCTTTACGCTGTTTTCGTGAGCAAAGCAGACCAAATAGAGCTGTTCAGAGCGATTAAGAATGACTTGTTCCCTGATTCGCTAAGGATAAAGGTTTTCAGCACGAAAGTGGTTTATCTTCTAAATGATTTTATAAAAAACTCCTATCAAAAATCTTGCGAATGGTGTTGTAAGGGGAAGTAAAATAAAAGCATAGATTGTACCCCAAACGAATGTACCTTCAACGTTTATCGTTTCCAATCCGCCCCTAACGATAGTTTCGCCAAAAATCGCACCAACTGTTCCGCTGTATAAGGTTACGAGAAATGCACACTTATAAGGCTTATCAGCCAAAGTTTTTTGTTAGATAATGCATTTCTATTGTGAAAATATCCACCTAAAACTGCAAAGGTAATAGCAAAAGGAATTATCACTGAGAAATATAGCCACTCTTCACCCCAGAATGAAGTAATTCCACCAGCCCAAACTTGACCTATTAACATAAATAATAATGCAGTAATGAATGAAAATAAAGCACCGAAGATAAGACCTTTTATCCAAGAAAGATGTTTCATCATCTAATCACCACCAAATATTGATTTAGAGACAAGACGGATTTATCCTATTTCTTATTTACAATATTACAGAAAATCTGGATATTATAAAACTTTACCCTAAAACAACAATCTTTGCGAAAACAGCGTTTCTTTATTTTAAGGCTCTGTTAAATTTTAATGTTGATTTTCAAGAAATTAATGAAGGGTGGCATCATATGCCACCCTTTTCAGGTCAATTTTCTATCCAAAATCTTTTTACAACGTTACCATCCTCTTCAGTGAAACTTGCAGCTTGTAGTTATCGAGTGTCTTGTATCGAAGCATTACTGTTATTCTCGGCCAGTACTGTCAGAGGATCGTATGGAGGACCGACCACTGTTCCAGGTATCAGCGCGATATCTACAGCGTTTTCCGGGATGCCCCATGAATTTCCGGAAAAGACAAATACAGCTGCTTCAACAACAAATCCGCGGGTGTTATAGACAACATTATCCAGGATATTGCCGTTTGTACCCGGATTTAAATACGCTGGCTGGCGAAGAGAATAGAAGAGATTATTTTGCACCAACAGGTTGTTCATGTTGCCTGTTTGTGTCACAAAGCCGCGATTGACTACCCAGCCCGTTGAAGGCCCGGCTTGTGGAGGGCCGAATATGGTGTTGTCCAGTATTCGATGATTGTTACCTCCAATTTGAATAAATTCCCTTGCATACGGGATATCGCTGGTCATGGTCAGCCCTTTGACCGTTACTCCGCTTCCCAACACTATAATTGGAATGACATTCGCTTGCAGCATGACGATCGCGCCCGGATAACCAACTAAACTGACGCCGGCTTTGTTAACCAAAATGGTGGATGTGACCGGATACGTTCCCGGCAGAATGTGAACCGTTCCGGTGGGCAATACTGCCGTTACGCCTTGCTGGATTGTACCGAACGGGCTTGCTTGCGATCCATCCCCGCCTATTGCGCCTGCCTGAACATAAACTTGAAACGGATTGGGCTCAACCGTTCCGGTAGGCCCTGTCGCGCCAGTCGCGCCAGTTGCGCCCATCGGTCCCGTCGCACCTGTCGCTCCCGTCGGTCCGGTCGCCCCCGTAGGTCCTGTCGCGCCGGTAGGCCCTGTTGCTCCAGTTGGTCCAGTTGGTCCCTGCGGCCCGCCGGAAGGTCCTGTCGGTCCTGTCGCGCCCGTTGCTCCAGTCGCCCCAGTTGCGCCAGTTGCGCCCGTTGCGCCCGTTGCTCCGGTTGCGCCCGTTGCTCCGGTTGCGCCCGTTGCGCCAGTTGCGCCCGTTGCTCCGGTTGCGCCCGTTGCGCCCGTTGCTCCAGTTGCGCCCGTGGCTCCGGTTGCGCCCGTTGCGCCTGTCGCGCCCGTTGCTCCGGTTGCGCCCGTTGCTCCAGTCGCCCGTTGCGCCGGTTGCGCCGGTTGCGCCCGTTGCGCCTGTCGTCGCCCGTTGCTCCGGTTGCGCCCGTTGCGTCCAGTCGCGCCCGTTGCGCCCGTTGCGCCCGTTGCGCCTGTCGCGCCCGTTGCTCCGGTTGCGCCCGTTGCGCCTGTCGCGCCCGTGGCTCCGGTCGGCCCTGTCGGTCCCGTCGGTCCGGTAGCTCCACCCCCTGCCGCCTCCAGTAACGCTGCGTCATCCGCAATGACATCCGGACTACCCGTCTGAGGAAGTTTATTGATCAGGACTAAAGCTTGCGTAGTACCTGCCGGCGCCACAGAGGTTGTTTGGTAGATTTCCAGCCAAGTATCATCGTTTACATCAGGCAATCGGTCGGTCTGAATCGTAGTAATCAATCCGTATCCCAGAAATGTGAATGAATCGTTATAAAAGGCGACAGTCAAGGAAATGGGAGGGCTTGGCGCAGTTCCGACCTTCGCAAGTGAAACCAGGAATTCGTATGACTCTCCGGGGGTTGCGGGCACAAACTGCGTAATAAAGGAGTTTAAATCTCCGCCGAGCAAACGCGCTGCGTAAAAACCTGAATGCGAGAAATCGGTTGTAATGGTTGCATTAAAATTAATCCAGGGCAATAAAGACCCTGTTTCAAACCCGCCATTGACAATAATGTTAGTGATAGACATATGTTCTCACCTCTTTTAGCGCCATAACTAGGACGCAATAGTATTATATGTTGTCCAACTTCTTCTGCCACGTCATCTATAACTGCCAAAACACACAAATCGTATTGAAGAAGGCGACGATAATCAAGTAATCCAAGATGCACAAATCCAAGTGACCCGGTGTAAAGAAAGTTTTTGAAATGATAAGTATTTAGCAGTTTTTATTTGATTAAGTTGATACTATCGATATGAAAGCACTTACATTATGTGAATGGTACAATAAAAACTGGATTGCAAGGAGATGGTGCAAAAAATGAAACTTGGTTCCTCGTACCATAACGGATGGGTTTTGGCAAATGGGGTGAGAACACATTATTCTTGGGCCGGAACTGAAGGGCCTGCGGTTGTTTTATGTCATGGCGGCGGCCCCGGTTCGTCTGGAGGAGCCGGTTGGAGATTCATGCTGCCGGCTTTGGCAGAAGCAGGCTTTCGTGTATATGCGCCTGACCAGATTTCCATGGGATGGACGGATGCCCGGCCTCATGCTTGGCCTGTGCTGGGGCATCAGAGCCTGGTTAATCATGTAAGTGATTTTATTGACGCGTTATGTTTGGATGAGGTGTATTTGGTTGGCAATTCGCAAGGAGCTTACGTGGCGGCTAAGTATACGATTGACCATCCGGAACGTGTGAGGAAATGCTTCCTTATTGGCAGTGCCACCATCGCCATGTCCATGGGCCTCGAGCGGCCGGACGGGGGGAACAATGCAGCTTTCCAAGCCCTGCTCCACTATGACTATACAGAAGAGGCGATGCGCAAGTTCCTCACGGCCATTATCAACGACCCGACCAAAGTGACGGATGAGCTTGTGAGAGCTCGCCATGTGGCGGCCAACCGTCCTGGTATTCGCGAATCGATGCAGGCTTTTCAAGACTACCAGTCGCGTATGCGGAGAGAGCCTCAACTTTGGGATCGGTTCAGCTTAAAGGATTCATTGCCACAATTGAAGGTGCCGACCGAGTTTATATGGGGGATCGACGACAGCTTCGCTCCTGTGGAGATGGGGCATGAATTAGAGAAGCTGTTGCCCAATATTCCATTTTCTTACATCAGAGAGGCGGGTCACCAGTGCCAAACGGATCAGCCGGAATTGGTAAATCGCATGGTGATCGAGTTCTTCCGGCAAGAGTAAGCGTGGACATCAAGGCTGCATGTGTCCATGCAGCCGATCAGATAGATAAGAAAGGAAGGTGGATGTTGAACGATGGCAAGAATCGTCTTCGCAGCTGCCGTTGCTCATACAGCGCTGATACTGCGGGCCAAAGACAAGGCTCCTCAGGAACAAATGGAACGGGTTTATAAGGCTTTTGGAGAAATAAGACGCCGCCTGGAGGAAAGCGGGGCAGAGACGGTGATCCTTTTTTCCGCCGAACACATGAAGAGTTTTTTCTTGGATAACATGCCTTCACTTTGTATAGGGACAGGTGAAAAAGCACAGGGATGGGGCGAAGCCGGCGTTCCCCCCTATTCGGTTGATCTGGATTTGGACTTGTCACAGCATGTATTGCAGTACGGTCTTGATCAGGAGTTCGACCTGGCTTATTCTTACGAGATGCGACTGGATCATGGCTTTATGGTACCATTGCACTTTCTGACACCGCAGATGAACATTCCGGTTGTTCCTGTGTTCATGAATGCCGCATCGCCCCCGATTGCGCCGCTCCACCGCTTGTACCACTTTGGGAAGATGGTGGCCGATGCGGTTAACGGGTGGGAGAAGGACCGGAAGGTGGCGCTGGTGGCCACGGGCGGAATTTCGCATTGGGTGGCTGTTCCCCGCATGGGGGAGATCGCCGAATCCTTTGACCGGCGTTTCCTGGAATTGCTGCTGCACCATAGGGACGAGGAAATTCTCGGATGGAGCAACGCACACATCGAGGAAGAAGCGGGCAACGGCGCGTTGGAAATTAAAAGCTGGATGGCTCTGGCAGGAGCGCTGCCGCAGGGACGGCGTGAGCTTATTTGCTATGAACCAGTCGAAGCTTGGGGAACGGGAATTGCCCTTATTGATTTTGGTGCAGTGATCAAGTGAAAGAGGTGTGTGGCATGAACGGTTACCGTATCAACAAATTTTTGTTTCACCTGTCGCAACGGGAAGAGCACCAGCTTCTCTTTTTGCAAGGCGATGCAAATCTTTTTGATGATTACGATCTTGAACCTGAAGAGCGTGAAGCGATCTTGCAGTGCAGCGTAACCCGTTTACATCAGGAGGGTGTTCATCCGCTGCTGCTTATGCACCTGTCTCTGATCCATAGGATGGACATACGGGAACTGTACAGACAGGGGATATAACAATCCATAGAGGTATAAAGTCGCCTTGGATGAAGGTCTCCTTACAGAAGTTGAGTTGAAAATATCGACGGCACTAAAGGATTGAGGAAATAAATGTCTAATATCTCATTGTGGGACTTTAGGATTAAGAATGCTGATAAAATTATGGCGGTGAAAGGGGAAATTTAAAAATGGTTCAACAAAAAGATGAGATTATGGTTCGTCAACGTGAGATGGTCCGTCAAGCCACACAACAGTGGAAAGGTCAAGTGGACGGAAAGGTTGCGGTAGTCACAGGCGGTGCTCGCGGGATTGGCCGAGTGATCGTAGAAGGTCTTCTTGCGGCTGGAGCCAACGTAGTGGCTGCGGATCAAAAGTGGGACAATGCTGAAGAGTTTCGCAAGCATTTAGAAAGCACGGGAAGAGGAATGGCCGTACAAGTGGACGTGGCGGAGGACGCTTCACTGGATTCGGCTTATGAAGCAGTTATGGAGAGATTTGGGACTGTTGATGTTCTGGTGAACAACGCCGCTCTTGTATCGGAGACACTTTTTTATCCGCAAGGTCATGTCAAGACGCTCGATACAAAGGATAGCGATTGGGAAACGATGTTCAAAGTGAACACGTTCGGTGTTTTGAAAGCGATCCGGCGGTTTATTCGCCCGATGCTTGATAAAGGCAGCGGCAGCATCATCAACGTCGTTAGCAGTGGAGTGCTGCCGACCCATCAAGGGGGATCTTATTTCGCGCTGCGCCCGTGGACGGTGGAAATGCCGTATCAAGCCACAAAGGCAGCGACGATGGCGCTGACCTTCTATTTGGGGGAAGAGGTTCGGGGGGAAGGCGTTGCCGTCAATGCGATCATGCCCGGACATACGCGTGCTTCGTGGTTCGACGCAACGGCGAAGTCTTGGAGCGAAATGGGGATGGTTTACTTCATGCGGCCATCCATTCCGGAACATGTCACGCCTTCGATTCTTTTCCTAGCGGGGCAAAACGGGCAAGGGGTCACGGGACGGCTCGTTTATGTCCCGGAATGGAACTACGATCACGGATTCGGCGATTCCGCTGCTTGGAGCGACGTTTCGTTGCCGCCGGAAATGGAAGAGATGTACAGCAAGCTGGAAGCCGTCATGCCGAAATACAGCCGTTCGGGCGTGTCGCACTTGCCGTTTGACGCTTGGGCCGCTCTTTGGATTTCCGCCTCTGAAAGGCTTGCTTCAGAGCAAGGGCAGTCATAGCGGAACAACCGTGTCGATCCTGTCAGACGGCATCGAGAACTGTGATTGTGCAACTTTTTAAATCTCAATGGAGGTGATTGAGTAATGCTGAATTTGGATAAGGCAATCAGAGATCAGGAGGGCTACATCGATTCCAGGATTTTCACGGATGAAGAGCTTTATCGCCTGGAAATGGAAAAGGTTTTTCAACACACCTGGTTATTTGTTGGTCACGAATCGAGTCTCCCCAAGCCGGGCGATTATATCCTCAATAAAATGGGCGAGGACGAAGTCATCGTGGTCCGCGATCGGAGCAATCGTGTACGCGTCTTTTTGAACCGCTGTACGCATCGCGGGAATAAAGTTTGTCTTTTTGACCGCGGTTCGCAGAAGAGTTTCACCTGTACGTTTCATGGCTGGCAGTATAATATCGAGGGTGGGCTGATGGGACTTCCGCAAGGCGAATCCTATGCCGGCAGCTTGAAGCGGGAAGAGTGGGGCCTCAAGGAGGTTCCGAAAGTCAGCAGCTACGGAGGGCTCATTTTTGCCAGTTGGGATGAAGAGATCTGCTCCCTGGACGATTACCTGGGCGACATTCGCTGGTATCTTGACCGCATGCTCCTCAAGCCTTTTCTCGGTGGCATCGAGGTGCTGCCCGGTAGGGGAAAATATATGATGCCGACCAATTGGAAGATGATGGCGGATAATTTCATGCACGACGAGTATCATGTGCCCATCACCCATGTCTCCTTTTTTCGTGCGCTGATGCATATGTCTCAGAATGGTGGAGACAACTGGATGTGCGGCAATCAGTTTGATCGGGGTTTTAATGTTCTCGCCACTTCTCCGGCAGGCGTTCCCCATGCCGCTGGCCTGGTTGAATTCTGGAATGACCCGCGTCCGGATTCATCGGCTCAAGTCCAACCCCTGAATGACCGGGCCATAGCTGAGCGTCTAGGTCCCGAAGCCGTAGAATGGCTGCAGGAGCGGGAGCGCAGGATGAAAGAATTCATGGAGGAAGAACAACATAAGGTTCATGGCAGCGCGAACTGGACCATTTTCCCCAACCTCAGCTTGATTCTTATGCCCGGTGCCTTGCGGGCAAGCGGCATTATCCAATGGCACCCGAAGGGGCCTATGATGCTTGAAGGCTGGCAGTGGTTTGCTGTTGAGAAGGACGCTCCGGACGTTGTGAAGCGGTATGGCGCGAGTGTTCTGGCGGCTGATCAGGCGCCGGCCGGCATGATTACGACCGACGATACGGAGAACTTCGACCGGATGTATAAGAACGTTATATCCAAAGGAGTGGAAGAACGTCCCTTCAACTATGCCATGCCTGGTATTGACCTGCAGCGCTTCTATGAGGAATTCCGTGAGGCAGGCCTTGATTTGGAAGCGCTACCAGGAACTCCTTTGCCGGTATTCACCGAGGAGAAGGCTCTTGCATTCTATCAGTATTATCGTGATCTCATGAAAAAGGAACGCTGAAGCGTCCCCCATTGATATGTAACCCATTGTGAAAGGAAGGTGTGACATGAGCTTCGCTTCGACAACAGTACTGAAACAGGAGATTGAGGAGTTTCTCTACCGGGAGGCTTGGCTGCTCGACAACTACAAGGTACGCGATTGGCTCGAACTCCTTACGGACGATATCCGCTACTGGATTCCGACAATCGAGAGCGTTTTTGGAGAAACCGGGTCTTATCGCGAGGATGTTCCTTATGTCCCGTATGTAGATGATAATCGTGATCTGATAGAAATGCGGGTCATTCAACTGGAGACGGGGCTGCGACACAGCGAGATTCCAGTTTCAGTCACGCAACGAATCGTTACCAATATTCTTGTAGATCCCGCCGAGCGGGAAGGAGAAGTGAAAGTGCATTCCAATCTGCAGGTGACCCAGGTTCGCCATGGAGATATTGAGACGGTCTGGCGCGCCCGGCGGGAGGATCTGCTGCGCAGCACGAATGGACAATGGAAGCTGGCCAAACGTAAAGTGATCTTGCTCGGTTCGGTAATACCGCGTACACTGGGCATATTCTTGTAGGAGAACGACTGCTCTCCCGGGGAGGAAAAGATGGAACGCTTAAAAAACAAGGTTGCTATTATTACGGGTGCAGCATCAGGACAAGGCAAGGCAGCATCTTTGTTGTTTGCCCAAGAGGGCTCAACGGTTATTGTGGCGGATTTTAACGATGAACAAGGACGAAAAGTGGTCGATGAAATTGCGGCCGGGCATGGACATGCGGAGTTTTATCATGTCGATGTAACGGAAGAGTCGTTGGTCGAATCATTGGTGAAGTATACCGTAGAAAAGTACGGTAAATTGGACATTATGTACAACAATGCCGGTTTGGTCAAAATGCGCCCTATAGGTGAGTTGCCCACGGATGAATGGGATTTTACAATCAGGTTCGAGTTAAACCAGGTGTATTACGGTTGTAAATATGCGCTTCAACAAATGGAGAAGCAAGGATACGGTGTGATTCTGAATACAGCGTCCACGTCCGGGTTGATTGGCATACCGGGTCATGGTCCGCATGCTGCATCGAAAGCGGGCGTGATTGGCTTGACCCGCTCCATCGCTGTGGACTATGGACCCAAAGGGATACGTTGTAACGCGATAGCGCCAGGGTTTATTCCCTATACGCAGCAAACGGAAGATCTATCCAACGATCAGTTTATCAACATGATGCTTCAGGTTCAGCCGATTAAACGTCATGGCCAAGTGGAAGATATTGCGCAATGTGCTTTATTTTTATGTTCGGATGAATCGTCGTGGATTACGGGGCAAGCCATTGCTGTAGATGGCGGGCATACTGCAATGTAGGTTCTATCCGAATGAGGATCCGCAGATTCGTCTGATTCTGCAAGCTGTTTATTATGGAGGTATAACTATGGGGAAAATTGCGACTGCTCTGGCATCATCCCGAAATAATAGTTTTACCATACAATGCATATGTTAGTATACCTTGATGAACTTTCAAAGGATGACTTGTCTTATTTGGAAATTTTTAAAAGCCTGGGCAGTATAACTTGTCACTCCAAAAGATCTGTCGTTTTTGAGCAGAAGGATGTCGGGAAATATGCCTATTGCACAGTCAAAGGGATCGCGAAAGTGGTATTACTATCTGAAACCGGACAGATTCGAACGGTTAATTATGTGACGCCTGGTATCTTCTTTGGGTTATCAGCCGTTTTTCTGGAGCGTCCTATTTCGAATTCGATCGTAGTTATGTCTGTAACGGATGTGGAAATCTTATCCATATCCAAGGAGGTTGTCCTGAATTGCATTCATAATAATCCGAATATAGCCTCCTATTTACTAAAGTGTGTAGCCCTTCAAATTGAAAGTTTATTCAATCATGTTGAAATAGACAGTTTCGGCGATTTAATATTCCAAGTGGCTTCTGTTTTAAATTCTTTTCCTAAACAACAAAAATCCGGAAGAAATTATGTGACACTCTCCCAGGAAGAACTGGCATCAATTATCGGTAAGTCTAGAATTACAGTAGCAAAGTCGCTTCATCAATTGCAAGATTTAGGAATTATCAGATTAATAGGAAAGAAAAAGATAGTCATTGAAAATGAGGTAGAGTTAGCGTATTTATCAGGGAATCTACAAAAATAGAGCAGGCATGGACGGAAGAAAAACGTCCTGCCTTTCGAGTTTTAAAATGAACAAATATTAAACAACGTACCTTTTGTTGTTTAATGCTTGTTCATTTTTTTTCGTTAATGATCATGATTACCATTCACATGAAACCGTAAATTGATGAGGTTGAATTTTGGTATTTCGTATTGACAATATAAGGAAAATGATTTATCGTTATATATAGAAACTCGAGTTTCAAATACGAACACACGAGGAGGGTATAGCGGAACGAAAAATTTTATTGCAAGCAATTTGTAAACGCTTACCAACCTAGACTTAGCTTAATTGTGAATTTCTCATGAGTAAACGATTACTATGGATTTCACGAATCTAATTGTAGGAGGGAAAACAGTGTCTGTTACCCAACAAACGAAAGCGCTTACATTAAAGGAGCTTATCTCACGCAGGGACCAGCTGACGAAAGAAACAGGGAATTACTATGGAATCAAGGACCTAAAGCTCAAAAATAGCGACCCGGTTAAATATGAACGTTTTTATTCAAGATTGCATGCCTCTGTTTTGGCGGCTCGAGAAGTGGCGAGATACGTCACGGCATCACCCGGTTCGCGGGAAATGGGGGAATCGTTGTGGACGCTCACGACCCCTGAGGGTGATACCTTAGTGATTTCACTCGGCTTCTTCAGTCACCTGACTTCCAGCCAGGTCGCCATACGTTTTATGGCAGATCATTATTATGACATGAATCCCGGCATTCGGGACGGCGATGTATTTGTAACGGATGACGGGAAGACGGGCGGCGCTCCACATCCGGGTGACACGTATACTTATGTTCCGATCGTAATTGACGGAGAAGTCATCGGGTGGGCCATGTCGGTGAACCACATTATGGAGGCCGGAGCTCCGGTGGCCGGCAGCTGGCCAGGCTTCTCCGTAGATACGTTTATGGATGGGTTTGTCATTCCGCCGATGAAAACCGGAGAAAAGCTGCGTCAGTTTACGTGGTGGGAGCAGCTGTGGAAAACACGCACCCGTGCCGGGACTTTAAATAATCTGGACGACAAGATGCGATTGGCCGGTTGTGCCATTATTCATAAAGCCGTACATGAAATTATTGAAGAATTTGGTATCGACTACTACAAACAAGCGATCCGTGAAATCATCGAGGAAAGCCGTTTGCAAATTTTGCAAAACATTCGCACCTTGATGGTTCCGGGCCGATACACAAGCGTGGCGTTCCGCGCAGTCAAATATAAAGGTCTCCAAAAGCTTTGGGTCCATGCAGATAAAGATTCACTCATTCATATCCGTCAAAAACTGGAAGTGAATGAAGAAGGCGGCTTGTACGCAAATTTTGAAGGCACGTCAAGGTGGGGCTACCATGCATTCAATGGTTACCCGGGCGGCGCGGATGTTGCCTTTTATTTGTCCATGATCAATCAATTCGCTCACAATACCAAACCGACCGGGGCTATTTCTTATGTAGCCAAGGCACACATCCGGAAGGCTCGATTTATAATCCGGATATTAGCACGGCAAGCTTTTCTAATATATGGGCACAGTCTATGTCAATGAACACGTTAGGTTTTAACGCCATCAACCGGGCCTTGTTCTCCCGTGGTTATATGGAGGAGGCGTTTACAGCCGACGGCAACTGGGAGGGCATTCAAGGCGCCGGTGTGCTGGAGGATGGCACGACGTACGGATTTACAAACTTTGAATCGGTTGGCGGCGCAGCTATGGGGGCCTTTAGTTTCCGCGACGGTCAACCGCTTGCCTGGGCAGAATGGACGCAGCTGCCGAATATCGGGAATGCGGAAGAATTTGAATATTTAATCCCTCCGTTATTTTACATCGGACGCAAGCTGCTGCCTAATTTCTGCGGGCACGGCAAATTTAGAGGCGGTATCGGCGATTCCTCGATACATTGGATCAAGAACCCCGGGAAGCAGCTCGGCATTAGCCGTGGGGGCTCCCAGGTGGCGGCGACTACGTTTGTCGGACTTGGCATGAGCGGGGCTTATCCGGCACCGAGCGCTTTCCACGTATCGGCACGGGGGAGCAATACGAATGAATTGGTTCAGCAGGGTGTAGCGCTTCCGAGAGATGCTTCCGAAGTGCTGGAGTACGCTGAGCAGGGTATCCTGAAAGCGGAAAATTTAGATGTTTGGAAATTCGATATGCCGGAACAAAGCTTCGGGGATGGCGATATGTTAGCCGATGCGGCCGGGGCTGCCGGGGGATGGGGCGATCCGATCGAACGTGACCCGCGTTCCGTGCTGGAAGATGTCGTCTACGGCTGGGTCGATCGCAAATTCGCGGAGGGATTGTACGGGGTTGTATTGAAAGATCATGCTTCCGGCTCGCTTGAAGTGGATGAAGACGCAACGCGAAGCCTGCGCAAACAAATCATTGAAGAAAGACGGCAATTGGCAAAGCCTGCTTTTGAGTGGTGGCGGAACGAACGCGAGCTTGTCATCAAACAAGACTTTATTGACCCTGTACGGGATATGTACGAAGGCTCGATGAGTTTCCAGGCTTTCCGGGATGAAATGATCCATTTTTGGCAAGTGTCCGACCATTTTTCTGGATGAGAGGTGAGTTCTATGTCAGAGTCCATTGATAAGGACCTTATCCGTCAACTGCTGGACGGCACGATCAGCGATGATGATGTGCAACGGCTGCAGAGAATGCCGGACAAGGATGCCGATCGTTTTTGGCAATACGCCCAAGTGCTGCAAGAACGCGTTTCATGGGACGATCAGATTTTATTGCGCTTAAACGATCATCTTTATGTGGTAAGAGACAAGGCGAAAAACCGGATTGTAAAGTGCGATTGCGGGCATGAATTTGGCGATTACCGGATCAACTGGAAACTTCATTCACTTGTTCGGGTGCGTAAAACCTTGGATGAGTTCAAAAAGGTGTATGCTCCTGAGCCGGCCTGTCCGGAACCTGAATGGCAGGAAATTCGGGAATTTTACTGCCCGAATTGTGTGGCTCAATTAGCTGTGGAAGTCGTGCCTCCAGGCTTTCCGCTCGTATTCGAGATGCTGCCGGATTTAGACAGATTATATCGGGATTTTTTGGGTAAACCGCTTGAAGATGAAGCACCGGACTGGTATGAGGATCGTTCTGAACAATTGCTTGCTGCATGGGGTCAGAAGTTAAGTAGTTAAAATGGGGGGTAGACTATGGTGAACAAGGAAGAAACGAATCAAGGGTATATTCTTGCCCTTGATGCGGGCGGAACCATGACAG
This sequence comes from Paenibacillus sp. EPM92, assembly GCF_016586185.1. Lineage (NCBI taxonomy): Bacteria > Bacillati > Bacillota > Bacilli > Caryophanales > Paenibacillaceae > Paenibacillus > Paenibacillus sp. EPM92. The sequence continues at coordinate 98,423 of NZ_BCPS01000079.1, read as the reverse complement.
ATACAATCCTGGTGAAACCGGATGGTTCCTTTATTGTGGGTAAATCCTTGACGAACAGGGAGGACGAGAAAACCAGCTATCTGGAGTCTGTTGGGGATGCAGCGAGTTATTTGGGCTTGACCTCTGCCGATATTCACAGTCGCTGCGCGGTGTCGATTTATGCGGGCACGGGCATGTTGAATACGATTTTAACGGGTACGGGGGCTAATGTCGGATTGCTAGTCACCAGAGGGTTTGAACATATGACCGTCATGGAGGGCGGCTTGACTTGGCTTGGGGAGAGTCAGGCGGAGATTTTGCATCAGCAATTACGCCGGCATACAACCCCCTTGGTGGATAGTCGCAATGTGATCGGCGTCAGCGAGCGGATTGCAGGCCCCACCTATCTTACGGCGGAAGCCGATTCGGGTGAAATCCTGATCCCGCTGAATGAGAAAGAAGTCGAGGCGGCCGTCAAGGCCCTTCTCAAGAATCGCGTTGAAGTGATCGGGATTCTGTTTGTGAACGCCTATGTCGATGCGAGACATGAACTGAGGGCGAAGGAGATTGCTGAACGCGTCGTGCAGGAGAACGGGGCCGATGTGGCGGTCGTTTGCTCTGCTGAAATAGCCCCCGTCATGCGGGAGAACAACCGCGTCAAAAGCGTCCTGTTTCAGACGTTCGCAGCCGAGAAAACGCGGGATCAACTGAGACAAGTGGAGGAGTCCGCCCAGAATGAAGGGTATAATGCCCCCCTGCAAACCCTGCTCTCCTACGGCGGAGCCGTAACGATCCACTATCCGCGTCTGTACGAAACGGTACTTTCCGGTCCCATCGGGGGACTGACCGGGGCGCAGCAGATTGCCAAGATCACAGAATACAAGAACATCGTCACGGCGGATCTTGGAGGAACCAGTTTTGACGTCGGCTTGGTCGTGGACGGCCTGATCGGTATCCGTAAAGATGCGGATTTTGCACGGCATCGTCTGGCACTGCCGATGGTTGCGCTGGATTCCGTTGGCTCCGGTGCAGGCTCGGTCGTTCGCATAGACGATTATCGCCGGATGCATATCGGTCCGCAAAGTGCCGGATATCGCGTAGGTCTTTGTTATCAATACCCGGAGCTGACCATTACCGACGTCAATGTGGCGCTCGGCTATGTAGATCCCGATTATTTCTTGGGCGGCAAGGTGAAATTGAATCGGGATAAAGCTCTTGCAGAGCTGGAGCAGCGTATAGCAAAGCCTTTGGGAATGGACGTTTACAAAGCTGGCGAAGGTGTACTCGACGTATTCCATACTCAGATGAAAGATTTAATTCGCGTAACCATGCAGTCTCGAGGCTACAACCCGGCTGAGTTCACCCTGCTCAGCTATGGCGGCGCGGGCCCGGTTCATATGTGGGGCTACAGCGAAGGAACGGGTGTCGGCAATATTTTGACCTTGCCGTTTGCGGCAGCGTTTTCAGCTTTTGGAGCTGCTTGCTCTGAATATACCCATCGGTATGACAAAAGCTTGGTGGTGCTCCTGCCCCATTCGCTTGGTAATGATGAGAAACAGCGGGCGGCTGAAACCATTAACGCTGCCTGGCGCAACCTTGAAGGTATCGCGATTCGCGAAATGGCTGCTGAAGGCATTGATCTTAAGGATATTTCATTCAGGTACGGGATATATGCCAGGTATATCGGCCAACTGGAAAGCTTTGACACGCCTTTGACATTTGATCAGATACATACCGCAGATGACATTGGCCGGTTAACGGCAGCGTTTGAGAATGTTTATACGAAAATTTTCCCGGAGGGAGCCCGGTTCCCGGAAGCCGGCTATGCAGTGACGGAGGTTTACGTTCAGGCCGTCGCCCCGAAACCGGTTCCGGTTATCCGCGAGTACGCGATGGAGGGAACGAAGCCTGCGGATTCCGCTTTTGTCTCTACCCGTGAAGTTTATCACAAAGGTAATTGGAAAATATTCACCGTATGGGAAATGAACGATCTGAACGCAGGCAATATTGTGAAGGGGCCGGCCATTATTCAAGACCCCATGACAACGGTGGTCATTCCACCCGGCAAAGAAGTAGCTTTGGATAAATTCCGTTTGCTGCACTATCGGGACGCCAGATAACGGATAAAGCCTAAATTCCAGCTAAGAAAGCGAAGTGAAGAGCTTGTTTGCATTTCATAACAAAGTAGCTCTTGTAGTGGGCGGGACGGGTGGGATCGGGCAAGCGATTGTTCGTGGATTAGCAGCAGGTGGAGCCAAGGTAGCGTTCAGCTACCGCTCCAATGCTGCTGTCGCCGAGCGGATTGTATCCGAACTATCGGCAGAAGAACAGCCTTGCATGGCCCTGCAGGGGGAGATCACAGACATTGCCTCAACCCGGGATCTGGTTCAATCAACAGTGAAGCAGTTTGGAGGCCTCGATATTCTCATTAACACGGCAGGCTGGCACACGATGGGGCCGTTTATGGAAGACACCTCCGATAATATTGAAACGGTGATCGACGTTGAATTCCGGGGGGTTGTCTATCTCGCTCAAGCCGCATTGCCCGCTTTGGTGCAGAGGAAGGGCAAAATCGTATTTATCGGTTCCGATTCCGGGAAGGTGGGCAATACCGGGATGGCGGTGTCCGCCGGATGCCGTGGGGCGATCAACGCTTTTGCGAAATCATTGGCGCGGGAACATGCACGGGATGGGGTGCTGGTGAACGTAGTGGCTCCGGGACCGACAGACGATGAGCTTTGGAAGCATTTTAAAACGCAAAGCGAGTGGGCGTCTAAAGTTTCTACAGCGATGGAACGCGCTATCCCGCTCCGCAGGCTTCCCCGTCCCGAAGAAGTGGCTTCGGTGGCCCTGTTTCTTGCTTCAGATGCGAACTCGGTGATGACAGGCCAAGTGGTAAGTGCTTCCGGAGGCTTGACGATGTGTTAATTTCATGAGAGGAGGGTCTGTCAAAAATGGAATATAGTGACATTTTGTTTGAAAAGGAAAACGGAATTGCTATAATTACCATAAATAGACCGAAAGTTCTAAATTCCTTCAGACGTCAAACGGTGGAAGAACTGATCATGGCGTTTGAAGCTGCCGGTCAGGACCCGAACATCGGGGTCATCTTATTGACAGGGACCGGAGACAGAGCTTTTTGTGTAGGGGGCGACGTGAAGGAGTGGGGGCCATCAGGATATGATGGCTCCTCTTGGATCGATATCGGACTCCCTGTAGTCCGGCTTCAGGAGTTAATACGCAGTGTCCCCAAACCTGTAATCGCAGTCGTCAACGGGTATGCAATAGGCGGGGGGCATGTGCTCCAGGTTGTGTGCGACTTGGCCATTTCGTCGGAAAATGCCATTTTCGGTCAGGCTGGCCCTAAAGTGGGCAGTTTTGATGCAGGCTATGGTACAGCCTATCTGGCTCGCCTGGTCGGGGAACGTAAAGCCAGAGAAATTTGGATGCTTTGCAGGCAGTATACAGCAGAAGAAGCGTTACAAATGGGACTTATTAATAAGATCGTGGAATCTTCGGCATTAATGGACGAAGCCCGGAAGTGGGCTAATGAAATTCTAAGGTTGAGCCCAAGCGCTTTAAAAATGATAAAAGCTTCTTTCAATGCCGATACCGATCACATTCATGGCCTTACGAAGCTTGCCTTTGGCGCTTTAAATTTCTTCTATGCCACGCCTGAATCGAATGAAGGGCACCAAGCCTTTATCGAGAAGAGAGCTCCTGATTTTTCGGAGTTTCGTGACAGAGGTGAGAACCTTTGAGCATGATCAAGGAAGATCCCATTTGGTTTCCCTCCGAAAATTACATTGCCGGTTCGCATTTGCAAACGTTGATTCATCGGCTTGGGTTAAACAACTACGATGAACTATACGACTTTAGCGTGCTGCACATGGATAAGTTTTGGCAGGCTGCGCTCGATGCGTTGGGGATTGAATGGTTTACTCCGTATCATAAGTTTGTCGATCTAGCGGCGGGGCCGCAGTGGCCAAGGTGGTTTGTCGGCGGACAGATTAACCTTGTGCACAATGCTTTGACGCGGCAACTGAAGCTGGGACGCGGGGATCAGACGGCTATCGTCTGGGAAAGCGAATCAGGGAGCAGCCGATCTTTAACCTACAGGGAACTTGATGAGCAAACCGCTTGCGCCGCCAATGGTTTAATCGAACTTGGATTTCGGCGGGGGGACGCCGTAGGTTTATTTGTTCCGATGATCGTAGAAGCGGCTGTCTTTTTTCTGGCCGTCATCCGGCTGGGAGGGATTGTCGTTCCCATTTTCTCTGGATACGGAGCCGAAGCGGTTGCTACGCGTTTACAGGATGCGAAGGTTCGTTATTTGCTGACGGCGGATGGAATCGAACGTCGGGGCAAGGTGCTGCCGATGAAGAGCGTAGCGAATGAAGCTGTAAGTAAATGTTCGACCATCGAACGCGTCATTATGGTTGAACATCTGCACAATGTCCCCGGAGCCGAATTAACGGATAAGGACATCACATGGTCGGACTTGACCGAAGGCAAGGAAACTTCGGCGCCCATAGAGGCGATGGATGCCAACGATCCGTTTATGATCATATACACCTCGGGAACTACGGGTAAACCTAAAGGGGCTGTACATACGCAGGGCGGATTCCCGTTAAAGACCATTCAAGATATGGCGCATGTGTTCGACCTGAGAGCGAAGGAGACGTTATTATGGTTAACGGATCTCGGATGGATGGTTGGACCCGCTGTCATCATAGGCGGACTTACACTAGGCGCAACGACGGTATTTTACTCGGGTGCTCCGGATTACCCCGAACCGGACCAGATTTGGAATATCGTCGAACAAAACAAGGTAACGCACCTGGGACTGGCTCCAACCCTCATTCGTTCCTTGCGCGCATTTGGAGAGGAGCCGATGAACCGGCACAATCTCGATTCGCTGCGAGTGCTGATTTCGACAGGCGAGGCTTGGGATCTGGAGTCGTATGTGTGGTATTCCCGCAAGGTTGGTAAGGGAAAATTGCCGATTTTAAATTATTCGGGGGGCACCGAAGTGTCCGGAGGCATTCTGGGATGCGTCACTCATCGGCCCATTAAGGCTACTGGCTTTAATACGGCTGTCCCGGGCATCCAGGCCGCTGTTCTGAATGATGCAGGACAGCTTGTACAGGATCAAGTAGGCGAGTTGTCCGTGCTTCGTCCCTTTGTGGGAATGACGAACGGATTCTGGAACGACCAAACCAGGTATCTGGAATCGTATTGGTCAAGATTTGACCAGGTGTGGGTTCACGGAGATTGGGCTTTTCAGAACGCTGACAACCATTGGTTCCTGTTTGGACGCTCTGACGATGTCATTAAGATCGCCGGTAAAAGGGTAGGGCCGACGGAAATTGAAGCCGCCGCCGGTCAGCATCCGGCAGTAGTGCAGGCTGCTGCGGTGGGGGTACCGCATCCGGTGAAAGGAGAGGAGGTGGTCCTCTTTGTCATCGCTCATCCTTCGTTCACACCCAGTGAGCAATTGGCAGAAGCGGTCAAGGAGGAGGTCACGCGTACGCTAGGAAAATCATTAAAACCAAGTCACGTTTATTTCGTCAAGGATCTGCCGCGAACACGCAACGGGAAAGTGATGCGCCGCGTGATCAGAACCGTATATCAAGGACAACAAACCGGCGATCTTTCGGCTTTGGAGAACCCGGATGTGATCGGGATGATCCAAAATTTGCATAAAACGCGGGACTGAAAAATGTGTGCGTCAACCAGAGGGAGGAACCTGCCATTTTTGATAACGACGATAAGTACATTGTTCCATCTGTGAAACAGGCTGTAGAAATTCTGCATTTGTTAAGTCGGACGCAGCATCAAAATAAAAAATTCGGCGAAATCATGGACATATTGAATATTCCGCGAACAACGACGATGCGTTTGCTGCGAACTTTAATATCTTACGGTTTGGTTTATTATGACGAGCGTTCACAAACGTACAGCCTGGGGCCATATCTTGTTATTTTAGGCGCGAGAGCGACAGAGTTTCTTGATTATCTGGGCATTGTCAGAAAACATTTGTCCCAGATCCAGCAAGTTACCGGACTGACTTCGGTGGCCGCTCAGCGGATCAGACGCGATCGGTTAACGTATCTGGTAAAAGAAGAGAGCAGAAACTTTGTACACGTGACCGTATCTTTAGGACAGCAATTTCCGATTGACCGCGGGTCCTTCGGGAAAGTGTTTTGTGCCTATTTAGAGGATGAAGAATTAAAGGAAGTCGCTTCCAGCCGCTACAACGAACCATTTATAGCGGAGCTTAAAGAAATCAGGAAATTGGGATACGCGACCAGTAAGGGAGAACAAGTGGATGGAATAAGCGGGGTTGCAGCCCCCATATTTGGACCGGACGGTCAAGTGTTTCTCGCTATTTCATGTATCGGCGTTATGGAGCAGCTGCCTTCTTCCAAAATGATCGAGTACGGGGAGCTGCTGCGGGATAAAGGGATTCGGATCACCCAGGAAATCGGGGGAGTCGTCCCCAAGTACGTGAACTCGTAATCACAGTTCGACAGGGACGGACGCTTTGGTGAAACGGCTTTGCCCTGTTCTTGGATTCGTTGGCGAATACGCTGTTGGAGGTGCGACGCAGGTATATGAAAATTCTCGTTTTAATGAAGCAAACGTTTGACACCGAAGAAAACATTGTGCTGGAAGACGGCCAAATCAGCGAGGACGGGGTAAAGTTCATCATCAACCCGTACGACGAGTATGCGATCGAAGAAGCCATTGTGCTGCGGGATAAGTTTGGCGGCGAAGTGACGGTGATCACCCTTGGTCCGGCGCGGGCGAAAGAAGCGCTGCGGAAAGCGCTTGCCATGGGGGCGAATCACGCCGTTCACATTCATGACGCAGCATGGTTTGGCGATGAATACAAGGCCGCCAAAGTGCTGGCGGCCTATATCAGGACGCAGGAATATAACCTCATATTGGGCGGCAATCAGGCGATTGACGACGGTTCCGGACAGGTTGCCGTACGGGTTGCGGAACTGCTCGGTATTCCTCATATTTCGACCATTACGAAACTTGAGATTGACGGCGTGAAAGTGACGGCGCACCGCGATGCGGAAGGCGATACGGAAATTGTGGAAACGTCAATGCCCGTACTCCTGACGGCCCAGCAAGGATTGAACGAACCTCGTTATCCTTCCTTGCTGGGAATTCGCAAGGCCAACCATATTCCGCTGAAAGTGATCGAGGCGGTCGATCTGAACGTCGACGCGTCCTCCAAGAACGAAACGGTCGAAATTAATTTGCCGAAGGAAAAAAACGGCGGGCGGCTGCTTGAAGGCGAGCATGCACACCAAGTGAAAGAACTTGTAACCCTGCTGCGCAGCAAAAACAAAGTTATATAATGACCTGCAAACAGCCATTAGCGGCAGCTTGAAGCCAGGTATGGATGCGTACGGAAAACAAGAGATGGGAGGGTGAAGAGGATGAGACGCCATGTACTGGTGCTTGGAGATACACGGAACGATAAACTTCGCCATGTGACATTCGAATCTCTTACCGCTGCCTGCAAACTGGCAGACGGCGGTTCGGTTTACGGTGCCTTACTCGGCAAAAATGTGTCCGGTATGGCGGATCAGCTGGCGCATTACGGAGCGGATCGGGTATTTGTTGTAGAGGACGACGTACTGGCTAATTATGTGCCGGATGCTTATGCCAGAGCGCTTGAAACCGTCATCCGGGAAAGCGGGGCGGAAGTTGTACTGATGGCGCATTCGGCGATTGGCCGTGATTTGGCACCGAAGCTGGCCGCGCGCTTTGAAGCGGGTCAGGTGTCCGATATTGTAAATATTCAAATCGAAGGGGACAGCCTCGTATTTACCCGTCCGATCTATTCGGGAAAAGCGTTTACGACAAATGTTATGAACGAGGGCATGGTGTTTGCAACCGTTCGCCCGAATAATCTGGCTGCGGCTGTAGCCGATAGCTCGCGAAGCGCAAGCGTCACCAAGGTAACGCTAGAGTTGCCGGCAGATGGTTTGCGCACATATATCAAAGAAATTGTAAAGAAAAGTACCGGGGATGTTGACTTGTCAGAAGCCAAGGTCATCGTATCGGGAGGACGTGGGGTTAAAAGCGCGGAAGGATTTAGACCGCTTCAGGAACTGGCCGGCGTGCTCGGGGCAGCTACCGGGGCTTCACGCGGCGCGTGCGACGCAGGCTATTGCGACTATGCGCTGCAGATCGGACAGACGGGTAAAGTGGTCACGCCCGACCTGTACATCGCCTGCGGTATTTCCGGCGCTATCCAGCACTTGGCCGGCATGTCCAGCTCCAAAGTGATCGTGGCCATCAACAAAGACCCGGAAGCGCCAATCTTTAAGATCGCCGATTACGGAATTGTGGGCGATTTGTTTGAAGTCGTTCCACTGCTGACGGAAGAACTGAAGAAAGTGTTGTAAGGAGAACCCGACAGTCGGCCAGAAGGGAAGTTTATCGATCTTGACTTTTGTAAGTGCCGTGATCGACAGATATCGGCTAACGAAGGGGGATTGCCATGAAGGTTGAGAACATTACCGTGATAGGTTCTGGGGTCATGGGGCAAGGAATTGCCTATGCAGCTGCAGTCGGGGGATTCCACGTTCAGCTGTATGATATTAAGCGCGAGTCGATGGATCATGCGTTTCAGGTCATCCAACGTGATTTGGAAGAAGCGGTCAGGCGGGGAAAACTTACGGTGCAGCAGGCCGACGCGGCGATCGGACGGCTTCAGTTGACTGAATATTTCGACGAATCTATAAAAAATGCTGATTTGGTGATAGAAGCCGTACTAGAGTTAATCGACCTTAAAATGGATATTTTTCGCAGATTGGATGCGATCTGTCCATCCCATACCATTCTGGCTACGAATACGTCGACGATGAGTCCAACGGAAATAGCCGCCGTCACCCGCAGGGCAGACCGCTGCGTGGCCATGCATTTTTTTAACCCTGTTGCGAAGATGAAGCTCGTCGAGATTATTCGCGGCATGGACACGTCGGATCTGACGGTTGCAGCGGTACGGGCGGTCGCCAGGCAAATGGGGAAGGAAACGGTTGAAGTCAACGAATTTCCAGGGTTTGTGCCGGGACGCATCAGCGCTCTTGTGGGGAACGAAGCCATGTACATGCTGATGGAGGGGGTCGCCAGCCGGGAAGATATTGACAAGGCGATCAAGCTCGGACTCGGTTATCCGATGGGGCCGCTCGAACTTGCCGATCTCGTCGGTTTGGACACCCGGTTGAGAAATCTGGAGTATTTGCATAAAACGCTAGGGGAGAAATACCGCCCTTGCCCGCTTTTAACGAAATATGTAAAGTCCGGCCGGCTGGGCAAAAAAAGCGGCCGGGGAATTTTTGAATACGATGAACTCGGCCAGAGGCTGTCGTGAAGTGAGAGAGAAAACTGTACGGAAAAGGAGAGACAATCATGCAGTTCACATTTTCGGAAGAGACAGAAGCGATTCGTCAGATCGTCAGGGAGTTCGTTGCGAATGAAGTGGAGCCTGCAGCTCATTGGATTGAGGAGCATGATGAAATCCCCCGAGAAATTGTGGAAAAGTCACAAGAATTGGGGCTGTTCGGGATCAGCATTCCTGAGGAGTATGGGGGTCTTGGGATAGGCATGGTTGGGAAATGCGCCATCTACGAAGAGCTGGGAAAAACCCATAACGGGTTTACCACTTTGATCGGCGCACACACCGGCATTGGATCGGTCGGCATTGTGGAGATAGGAAATGAAGAGCAGAAGCAGCGTTACCTGCCCAAAATGGCGTCTGGGGAGTGGATCGGGGCCTTTGCTTTGACCGAACCAAGCGCAGGTTCTAATGCGACGAATTTGAAAACTACGGCCGTCCGAAAAGGAGATCGGTACATTATAAATGGTTCGAAGCATTACATTACCAATGCAAGAGACGCTCATGTATTTACAGTCATGGCGGTCACGGATCCGAGCATGGGCTCCAAAGGGATTACTTCTTTTATTGTGGAGCGGGACTTCCCTGGATTTACGGTCGGCAAAACGGAAAAAAAGATGGGGCTGCGGGGCTCCCATTCCTGTGAGTTGTTCTTCGAAGATCTCGAAATTCCGGCAGAAAACCTGTTGGGGGAAGAAGGGCAAGGCTATGTAAACGCATTGAAAATTTTGGCCAACGGCCGTGCCGGTCTTGCCGCCAGAAACCTCGGTTCCTGTCACTATTTACTGGATAAATCGGTTCAATATGCGATGGAGCGGGAACAATTCGGCAAGCCGATCTTCGAACAGCAGGCGGTTCTCCATATGCTGGCCGACATGGCGGTGGAGGTTGAAACACTCCGGTGGATGACCTATCGGGTGGCCTGGATGACCGATCAGGCCATCAATGTCATTAAGGAATCGGCCATGGTGAAGCTGTATGCTTCCGAAGTTTACAACCGGATCGCGGATAAGGCTGTGCAGGTGCACGGGGGGATTGGCTATATCACGGAATATCCGATCGAACGCTTCTATCGGGACGCAAGAATCACGAAAATATACGAAGGAACGTCGGAAATTCAGCGTAACATCATCGGAACACAGTTGATTAAGGAATACAGCGGGAAGCACTCGCCAACACGAATAAAAAAATGATCGTTGTTGTGATCCATAGAGGGTCTTTGCAAGCAGATTCGGTCGAAGAGGAGAGGAGCAAATATGTCTGGAGTTGTCATCGTCGATGCCGTTCGTACAGCGGTCGGAAAGGTAGGCGGCGCATTAAAGGGCGTAGAAGTGGATTATTTGGCTGCGAGTGTGATCGGTGAAGTGCTCAAGCGCAATGCGATCGAAGGCTCCGAAGTAGACGAAGTCATCTTAGGGCAAGCCAAGCAAAGCACCGATACGCCGAATTTGGCGCGTGTGGCCTTGCTTCGGGCGAAGCTGCCGGTGGAGGTTCCCGGATTTACGGTTCACCGCCAATGCGGGTCCGGGCTGCAGGCGATTAACAATGCGGCACAGCAAATTCAGTGTGCGCTGGCTAACATCATCGTCGCAGGCGGCGCGGAAAGCATGAGCACTGCCCCCTATTACATTCGGGGGGCCCGGTTTGGACTTGAGGCGGGAAACGGACAGCTGCTCGACCCGAACACGGAGAGTCAGCCCCGCTCACAGCCGCCTGAAGTGTACGGCAAAGAATTGACGATGGGACTGACGGCGGAAATTTTGGCGGAACGATATAATATCAGCCGATTGGAGCAGGATGAGTTTGCGTTCATCAGCCAAAGTCGGGCAGCCAGCGCTATTTCGTCCGGCAAGTTCAAGGAAGAGATTGTACCGTATGAGGTCCGGTTTAAGAAAGGGACGGTGCGATTTGAGGTGGATGAACACCCTCGTTTGACGCCGGTTGAAACATTGCTTACCCTTCCTGCTGTCTTTAAAAAAGAAGGAACGGTGACCGCTGGAAACTCCAGCGGCAGGAATGACGGGGCTGCCGCGGTGCTTATGATGTCGGAGACGGAGGCCAATCAACGCGGTCTGAAGCCGAAGGCCCGGATTATCGCGCAGGCGGTTTCCGGCGTGTCCCCGGAAATGATGGGAATCGGGCCGGTGCCGTCGACGCTCAAAGCATTGCGGATGTCCGGTCTGCAGCTGCAGGACATGGACCTGATCGAGCTAAACGAAGCGTTCTCCGCGCAAGCCCTCGCCGTCATCAAGGAGCTTGGCCTGGCTATGGATCGGGTGAATGTCAACGGCGGAGCTATCGCATTGGGTCATCCCGTAGGCGCGACGGGTGCCATTCTGATGACCAAATTAATCTATGAAATGAAGCGCCGGGGTTCTCGATACGGTATGGTTACCCTTTGTATCGGCGGCGGACAGGGGATCACAACCATTATCGAAAATTTGCAGCGATAGTGGAACATAACCCTCGCCATGGTACGGTAACAAATAGAGAGGGTGCTCCGATCCTCTCGCTTTTCGATTTCTAGAAGCAACCTGCGCTGTGGTTGGGTGTGGCTGGGGAGAGGAGCAGCATTCTACTTCAAGGCTTTAGGAGAGGTGAACGGCTGATGCGGTTTTCGGGCCTTGTATTTACACTTGCCTTTTTGATCCTTCTCGGATATTCGTTGTTTACGTTTTGGAAAGTCATGTACGCCCGCTACAAATTCATCCAACTGGGGCAACCGGAGCCGCTCGGCGGTTGGGGGGAGCGGATTACGGGCGCCCTGTACCAAATATTCGGGCACAGTAAGCTTTTTAAAGACCGGAAAAGCGGTTTGGCCCACTTGGTCATCTTTTATGGATTCATCGTCCTGCAATTCGGGGCTGTAGAACTGATTTTGAAAGGCTTTGTCCAAGGGTATCACTGGCCGCTCGGCTCGTTTCATCCCGTCTTCAGCTTATCGCAGGAATTTACGGTTATGGCTATCATTCTTGCGGTTGGGTACGCGGCGTACAGAAGGTTTGGCGAAAAGCTGCCCCGATTGAAACAAGGGGCGAAGACTACTGTGCTGTATGGGTTTATTTTTCTTCTAATGGCAAGCATTTTGTTGACACTGGCGTTCGAGAAGGTTTGGCTGGGGGAGCTGCCATCAGGGGCCAGTCCGATTTCCTCGCTTCTATCGCTTGGGTTGGCAGGGGCAGGTCAGCAAGCAGCCTATTGGCTGTTTTACGCTTGCTGGTGGCTGCATCTCCTGATTCTGCTTGCCTTTCTGCTGTATGTGCCGCAGTCGAAGCACGCCCATTTGTTGTTCGCGCCCTTCAATATCGTATTATCGAGCATGGGGCCTCCCGGCCGGCCGTCGAAGCTTGATTTTTCCGATGAAACCGCGGAGGAATTCGGTGTGGGCAAGATTGAACATTTTACGAAGGGGCAGCTGCTTGACTTATATGCGTGTGTGGAGTGCGGCAGATGCACGAACGTGTGCCCGGCTTCCAATACGGGTAAGATGCTGTCGCCGATGCATTTGATCACAAAGCTCCGCGACCATATGAATGAAAAAGGGGAAGTCCTGCTGGCACAGTCGCCTTGGGCGCCGGGAAGAGTGATGGGGTCTCCCCAAGGAATGGCTCATGCTATGAGCGAGGTTCCTTGTGTCCAAGGGGAGCCGGAAGGCTATCGGGCCAATTCACATTGGCATACGGACATTGCCCCGACTATGCGTAGACAGGAACAGGTATGGCAGTTGCAGGAGAAGGAGGCTGCCGGTCTCTCCTTAATCGGCGATGTAATTTCCGAAGAGGAGCTGTGGGGCTGCACGACCTGTCGCAACTGCGAGGACCAGTGCCCGGTCGGGAATGAGCATCTTAGTCTCATTTACGGGATGCGCCGCTATCTGGTGATGACGGAGGGAAGCATGCCTGCTGAAGTCACCCGGACCTTGAACCATATCGAGCGGCAGGGAAACCCTTGGGGAATGAACCGGAATGATCGCGTCCGCTGGCGGGATGAATACCACAATCTCAACATTCCGACGGTCGATGAAGTGAAGGAATTCGAGTATCTGTTCTGGGTCGGTTCGATGGGATCGTACGATAACAGAAACCGCAAGGTGATCGCGGCATTTGCCAAAATTATGAATGAGGCGGGGATTTCGTTCGCGATCTTGGGGAATGAGGAATTAAACTCCGGGGACACGGTACGCCGTGTGGGGAATGAATTTCTGTTTCAGGAACTGGCGCAGCAGAACATCGAGCTGTTTACGGTATACGGCGTCAAGAAGATTGTGACATGCGATCCGCATGCTTTTAATTCATTTAAAAATGAATATCCGGACTTCGGATGGACAGCGGAAGTGTATCATCACACCCAGTTAATCAGTCAATGGATCAAGGAAGGCCGGATCAAGCCGGAAGTTCCGGTTGAAGAACGGGTCGTTTACCACGATTCTTGCTACCTGGGCCGCTACAACGGCATCTATGACGCCCCGCGGGACATACTGAACGCCATTCCCGGCGTACAGCTGCTCGAAATGAAGCGAAATAAAGAAAACAGCATGTGCTGCGGAGCAGGCGGCGGCAAAATGTGGATCGAGGAGCAGGAGGGCGTGCGCGTTAACGTGAAGCGGGTTGAGCAGGCGCTTGACGGAAATCCGACCGCTATCGGCAGCAACTGTCCGTATTGTTTAATTATGATGGGGGACGGTTTAAAGCAATTTGATGCCGATGAGCAGGTCGCCGCGCTCGATCTAGCCGAATTGGTCGTAAGGTCGCTGGGGTCAAAGGCTTAGTCCGTTTTGATGAACGCAATCAACGGCACCGGAGCCCTTATAAGTACGGGACTCGAATCCAATCGGAAGAGGTGCAGGTCATGGCATATAAACATTTGTTAGTCCAGGCGGAGCAAGGCATCGGCTGCATTACGATCAACCGGCCGGAAGTACGCAACGCTCTGAACGCTGCGACGATCGACGAGATCAGGGATGTACTGAATAACTGGAAAAAGGATTCCAATGTACAGGTCGTCGTTATTATCGGGTCTGGCGACACATCATTTGCCGCCGGAGCGGATATTGCCCAATTGAGGGAACGAACGGTGTTTGATGCGCTGGAAGCCCGGATGCAGTCCTTTTACAGTGAACTGGAATTGTACGAGAAACCAACCATCGCTGCAATCAACGGGTATGCATTGGGCGGCGGATGCGAGCTTGCCATGTCCTGCGATATTCGGATTGCCGGCTCCAATGCCAGATTGGGACTTCCGGAATTAAACTTGGGGATCATTCCCGGAGCGGGAGGCACACAGCGCCTGGCCCGACTGGTCGGGAGAGGCAAAGCGGTAGACATGATCCTGACGGGTGCGATCATTGATGCGGAAGAAGCCTTACGAATCGGCCTGGTTACCCAAGTCGCCCCCCTGGACAAATTAATGGAAACGGTACGCATCACGGCGGAAGCCATCATGGCCAAAGGGCCGCTTGCCGTTCGTCTTGCCAAACTTGCCATCCAAACCGGATTGGATACGAATCTCCAGACGGGACTTGTAGTCGAGAGGCTGGCACAAGCCGTGCTGTATACATCCGAAGACAAGCGGGAAGGGACTGCGGCATTCCTGGAAAAGCGTAGAGCGGAGTTTCAGGGACGATAACCGAACGCATAATCCGTCCCCTCCGAGTGCAAAAAATTTGCAGTGTGCAAAACCAGCGATGCATAAACAGGAGGGCGACATGAAAGCTGTAACTTTCGAAGGGGTAAAGAATATGTGAAACAGGTCGCCGATCCGGACGCTCCAGAAAAATGACGGGATTATCGTTCGGATCACCTCGACGGCCATATGCGGTTCCGATCTCCATATTTACCAGGGGGCGATCCAAGCCCAACCCGGATACGTGGTCGGACATGAACCGATGGGCATCGTCGAAGAAGTAGGCCCTGAGGTGACAAGGGTCAAGAAAGTCAACCGGGTCGTGCTGCCGTTCAATATCTCGTGCGGCAACTGTTTTTACTGCCAGCATGAAATGGAGAGCCAATGCGACAACTCCAACCCCAATCCTCAAGTGGATACGGGAGCCTATTTTGGATTTGCCGAACGTTACGGGAATTATCTGGTCGGGCAAGCCGAATTGCTGTATGTGCCGTACGGCAATTTCATGCCGTTCGTCATTCCGGAGTCATGCGAATTGGAGGACGAGAAGCCCGTTCAACATCGCGATGAACGCGGTGAGAAAATTCGGCACGATTCAGATTACGGGGGTATACGGTTCTAAATACAACCAGTTCATGTTCGGAAACATATGGGAACGAAACGTGAAACTGACCATGAGTCAGGCCCACGTGATTCACTACATGCCGATGAAAGCATTAAATACGTCTTGAAGCCGTAAAGTATGGATCCTTTTGGCACCGCCATAAATAAAAATCCTTGAAGAATCAGGGATTTTTTTTGTTTTAGAGATAGGAATGCTAATCATGGTATTCCAAACGGTCATGATGTAGTGTTAGAATGAGTAAAACGGAGATTCTGGAGGAAGCGCCATGGAACTTCTGGAAGTATTTAAAGCGTTGTCCAATGAAACGAGAATGCAGATCATACAGTGGTTAAAAGATCCGGAGATTCATTTTCCAAAACCGCAAAACGGGGATATACAAGAAGACGGGGTTTGCGTGAGCGATATCCATAAAAAAGTTGGATTGTCACAATCCACAGTGTCCCTTTACCTATCCATGCTGCAAAACGCCGGGTTGATAAAAGCAAAACGCATTGGGCAATTTACTTATTATAAAAGGGATGAGGAAAACATCAAAAAAATGACGGAATGGTTATCCAAAGAATTGTAAATCATAATCTTTGTATTCCACTCCTTTTTTAATGCTTGCATGATCCCGATTTTTATTTTATTATATCGATAATTATAGATATCTAAAAATAAGGATATGGAGGGACGAAGATGAATAAATTTGGAAAGCATAAAGGGTACTCACGCATGTTTAAAGAAAACAATCTGACTCTCGGATTGTTCTTTCCGTTGGAATCCTACGCAGGCAGCATTCCGGAGATGAATCTGGAAAAGCAAATTAAACTGGCGAAAAGAGCGGAGGAGCTGAATTTTGCCGCATTGTTCGTCAGGGATGTTCCGTTGCATGACCCGAATTTTGGGGATGTGGGCCAAATCTATGATCCCTGGGCCTATTTAGGATATATTGCCGCCCATACCCGAAACATCGCACTGGGCACCGCAAGCATTATTCTCACCTTGCGTCACCCGCTGCATGTCGCTAAAGCGGCGGCTTCCATCGATCACCTGTCCGGCGAACGTCTGGTTCTCGGCGTGGCGACCGGGGATCGCCCAATAGAATTCCCGGCCTTCTCAGTGGATTTCGAAGACCGTCCCCAATTGTTTCAGGAAGCCTTAACGGTCATGAGAAAAGTGTGGGGAGAGAGCTTTTCGACGATCCGATCGCAACGAGTCGAACTGTTGCAAGGGGGGGACCTGTTGCCCAAACCGCGGCTGGCGGATATTCCAGTGCTGGTAACCGGCCACAGCTCGCAGTCTGTTGAATGGATTGCCGAAAATAGTGACGGTTGGATGTATTATCCCCGAAACTTGAAATTCCAGGCGGATCTGATTAAAAATTGGCGCTCTCTTACCGATGAGTTTAAACCATTCAGCCAGTCTCTCTATATAGATTTGGCGGAGGATCCGAATCAGGCGCCAATCCCTATTCATCTAGGATTCCGAATCGGTCGCAAACCGCTGATTGAATTCATTCAGTTTCTTAAAAATGTGGGTGTCAATCATGTGATTATCAACTTGAAATATGGCCATCGTCCTGTTGAAGAAGTGATTGAAGAACTGGGAGAAGAGGTTCTCCCGCACTTTCCCGCATTAACCGGCGAACCACAAGAAATTTCGTAACAGGAAAGCCCCGGTTGCCGCGTGATCGGTTGGTTCACCAAAATCTGATGGGGAGTGGCTGATAATGAAGGTGCTGACGATCGTCTCGCATCCCAGAAGGGAATCCCTTACGTTTTCTGTGGCCGATCGTTTTGTTCAAGGACTCACCGATGCCGGACATGAAGTTGAAATGGCGGATTTGTACGGGGAGGAATTTCATCCGCTCGTCTTCGAACAAGATGAACCTGATTGGGATAACCCCCGGAAGAGCTATTCCGCACGTGTTCAAGCTGAAATGGCAAGGCTGAAGAGAAACGAGGGACTTGCGTTCATCTTTCCGTTATGGTGGTATTCCTTACCGGCCATGACGAAAGGCTATATAGACCGCGCGTGGAACTATGGTTTCGCTTATGGCGGAGCGCACCTTCCACACCAAAAAGTACTCTGGATTCCGCTTGTCGGGGAGACAGAAGATAGCTTGAAAAAACGGAGTTTCGATACCATGATTTCCCATTATCTGAATGTCGGTCTGGCTGGATATACGGGCATTTCACAGTCGGAAGTAGCATTTCTGTATAACACGCTGGCTGAAGAACTGGAGAGCGGGGATGAAATTAACAAGCATTACGAAAGTATGTTTCAACGAGTGTATGAGTTAGGGTATACCTACAGCGATTCGCTCGCTCACAAGTAAAAAATGAAGACGTATTAAATCGATGCGTTCATGGGAGAAAGACCCGGGAATCGATTTGCCGATAAGGAGGAGCTGGCAGCGATGGCTTACCGTGTTTATGCTATGGATTTTTCCTTCTACAACTCCATGGGAATTTACAGTTTTGAAGCACGATGCGAGATGCTGAAAGAGATCGGGTACGATGCGGCGCATTTGTCCATCTGGCACGGAGAGCGGTGGCGGGACGCGGCGAAGCTCGGCAGCGTCAAGCAGAGATATGGGCTGGACGTCGCGGGTGTGTACGTCGTGTTGGATCTCTCTTTAGGCGAGAGCCATCCGAGAAACCAAGGCATCCTGAATTTGTTGGAGACGCTGGAGGGTTGTTCGACCGTTGAGCTGGCGATCCAATCCGCAGGAAGTCATCTGCGCCCCTCAGACCCGGCGGGTGACGACGCTGTGGTGAAGTGGCTGGAACAAGCGCTCCAGATTTGCGAGCGGCGCAACATCGACATCCTGCTATACACGCATCTATCCTTCTGGGTCGAACGCCACGAAGATGCGGTGCGACTGTGCCGGCGTCTGAATCATCCCCGTTTGGGGATCGTATTCTGCGGTTTCCATTGGTACGCCGTTGACGGGACCAATCTAACAGGTACGCTGGAGGCGGTGGCGCCGTACCTGAAGCAAGTGAACCTGTCCGGCAGCCGTCGGAATCCGCACGGTTTTGGTGACGTTGCGACGATCGAGCCATTGGACGAAGGCGAGTTGGATAATTTCGCGTTGCTTGGGCAGCTTAAACAGATCGGTTTTCACGGGATGATCGGCTTTCAGGGTTGGAGCGAGGGGGGCGACGCCTACCTGAAGCTGAGTCGCTCGCTCCAAGCATTCCGTGACATGGAACGGCGTCTTGAGGCACATCCGCATTGGGCGGAGTTGAAATTGCTTCCGTAGCGTTTGGAAAACAGGAATATATTGCATAAACTAACTTGACAGATATGAATAGTATGATTAAAATCAATATGATCCATGGATTTGCAGATGGATATAAAAACTTAATCGACCGTTCAAACGGAGGTTCCCTACTACTTTCACAGTCCGAAAGTAAAGGGAACCTTTTTGGTTTAGAGGGTAGAAGGGGGATCTGACACGGAATAAAGTAATATATTTTTATATCTTAAAACTGACTAAACCGATAAACATAATCAAATTATCGGGATCAAGTTTAGACAAGAAAGGGGATTGACCACTATGGCAAAAAAGATACGCTTAAATCTATTTGATATGAATGTGATCGGGCATCTTGCACATGGAATATGGAATCATCCATCCGATGAACGCCGGCGGTTCAATGAACTGAGCTATTGGGTGGAATTGGCGCAGCTTGCAGAACGGGGGAAGTTTGACGCCATTTTTTTAGCAGACATTCTTGGGGTGTGTGACATTTATCAACAATCGCGGGACATTTCCGTGAAGACGGGCATGCAGGTACCAGCCAACGATCCCATGCTGATTGTCCCGGCGATGGCGCAAGCTACGACTCATTTGAGCTTCGCGGTAACCATTTCGACAACTTACGAGCATCCCTTTTCCTTAGCCCGCCGGTTGTCTACTCTCGACCATTTAACCAATGGACGGGTGGCATGGAATATTGTAACCACGGCCGTGACGAGCGCTGCCCGTAATTTTGGGCTGAGCGAGGTGATTCAACATGACAACCGATATGACATCGCTGACGAATTTTTAGAAGTTTGCTATAAATTGTGGGAAGGCAGCTGGGAAGACGATGCAGTTGTGCTCGAGAACGGCATCTATGCCGATCCGGCCAAAGTACATGAAATTAATCATCAAGGTCAGTATTTCAAAGTAGAAGGTCCTCACTTATGCGAACCGTCATCACAGCGTACGCCGGTCATTTATCAGGCAGGCAATTCAGATCGCGGGCGGAAATTTGCGGCCAGGCATGCGGAGTGCGTTTTTGTCGGTGGTACTTCGATGGATGCTGTTCGTTATTACACACAGGATATTCGTGAGAAGGCAAAGGCTTACGGCCGTGATCCCGAACAGCTGTTGATGTTCAAGGGACTGAATGTAGTGGTTGGGAAAACAGCAGGCGAAGCCAGGGATAAGTTCGAAGATTACAAAAAATATTGGAGTGCCGAAGGAGCTTGGGCTCATTTTGGCGGATCGACGAATTTGAATTTGGCTGATTATGATCCGGATGAGATCTTCGAATATGTGGAAACCGTGGGCAACCAAACCCACACCGCTCAATACAGCAAGTTCGGGAACAAAAAGCGGACTGTGCGGGAGGTGATGGAAGCTATCGGGGATTTCGGAGGCAGTGCAGGCGGAGCCAATATGGTTGTCGGAACGCCGATCGAGGTTGCTGATTACATTCAGCACTTGGTCGAGGAAGCCGGAATCGACGGCATTAATCTGGCCCAAGTCACGACACCGGGAACCGTGAAGGATTTTATCGAACTTGTGCTGCCGGAGCTGCAAAACCGCGGGCTTGTAAAAGAAGAGTACGAGGAAGGCTCGTATCGGCAAAAACTATTCGGGGGCAACGGTCGACTGCCCGACCATCATCCGGGAGCTCGCTTCCGCAAAGTCGGTCTTGCAAAGTGATGACCTATCACAATTTATTTTTAGGGGGAGGGAAACCAATGAAAACAAAGACAGCACATGCATTTATAGCATTAGTCGTCGTTTTTGCCATGATACTTTCGGGCTGCACAAGCAAAGAGCAGGGAACCATCGCCGAATCTACCTCCACGAAAGACGCACCGAAACAAGGCGGAACGCTCATCGTAGGTCTTAATGCGGAAATTACGGTACTCGATCCTTCACGGGAGGCAGGTTGGGAAACTTTCCGGGTCAACCGTCAAATTCACGAATCGTTGGTAACCGAGGATTTATCCAAGCCGACAAAGGAAGTGCCGATTCCTCCTCTTAAACCTGCACTGGCTGAATCCTGGAAAGTTTCTGAGGATGGTCTGATATATACGTTTCACTTGAGGCGGGGAGTCAATTTCCATGACGGCACGCCATTCAACGCTGCGGCTGTGGAATTTAATATCCGCCGAGCCTGGGATCCTCAGTTCGAATATTACGATAAGATTAGCGCCGCAGTCATGCAGCTTACCTATAACGGCTTGAAAGAAATTAAAACCCCGGATGATTACACGGTCGAATTGATATTTGAAAAGCCGTTTTCCCCTTTCCTGCGCATGCTCGCTCAAGGCAGTGGGGGTACGGGATTGATCTTGAGTCCTACGGCGCTCAAGAAATGGGGGAACGACGGTTATGCAGAGCATCCCGTTGGAACAGGCCCGTTCCAATTCGTTGAAAGGATTCGTGGGGAAAAAATTGAGTTGAAACGTTTCGATGGATACTGGGGAGATAAACCTTATCTCGACAAAGTGATTTTCCGGCCGATTCCTGATGACAATGCTCGAGTAACCGCTTTGGAGACAGGGGAAATCGATATCATTTCGTGGCCATCAAGGGATAGTGTTGCCAAACTAAGGGATAAAGGGTTCAAAATTGGGGAAGGTGACTTGCCATCTATTTTTTATTATGCTTTTAATTTTGATAGTCCATACTTTAAAGATCCCAAAATCCGGCAAGCGTTTATTTATGCCATTGATCGAGAAGGACTTGCGAGAGATCTGTTAAAAAACACCGTTTCTCCGGCATTTAGTATTCAAAATCCCGGCAATGAAGCTTTTGATCCGAATTTTAAGGATTTCAGCTATAATCCGGAGAAGGCTAAGGCGCTTTTGAAAGAGGCAGGTTATCCGGAAGGGTTCGAAACAAAATTGATCACCTATGCGGGGAAGGAACCTGTCGCCGAATGGATACAACGGGACTTGGCCAAAGTCGGAATCAAGTTAAAGATCCAGACCTATGACTGGAACAGCTATTTAGCCGTAAAGAAAGCCAAGACGCCAGATATAGGTTTAGACAGTATGGAATGGGGATTTGTTACTCCCTATTGGCTATATATTGTCGCTCATTCTAATAGCGGGTCAAACAGCGGAAAGTACGTAAGCCCTGCCTTCGATCAAGCCGTAGACAAAGCCATTCTGGAACCGAACCAGCAAAAATCAATTACCTATTGGAAAGAAGCTAACAAGATTATTGCTGAGGATGCTGGAATACTGCCAATCTATTACGATCGCACACATTATGCGATTGGTAAAAATGTGAACGGGTTTGTTGTCGCTGCCCAAGATTGGTATGACTTGAACAAAGTTTGGATTAAACAGTAAACAAATCTTGATAAGGAGGGGAAGATCGATTTGATGTCGGGATTCGTATTGAAGAGAATTCTCTCGGTACTTCCTGTGCTCTTCAGCGTGACTTTCTTTGTATTTTTAACCGTCTATTTAAGCCCCGGCGATCCGGTGTCCAATATTCTGGGGCAACAGGCCACGCCGGAGAATGTCGTGGAATTACGTAAAGAGTTCGGTTTAGATGAACCGTTTTTGATGCAGTATTTCCTTTGGTTGAGTCACATCGTAAAAGGGGATTTGGGAGATTCGATCATTATGCGTGTTCCGGTTATGGATGTTTTGATGAAAAATTTTAAAAACACGCTCATTCTGACTTTGGGAAGCCTAATCATTTGTGCCGGTTTAGGAGTAGTAATCGGTGTGTTGTCCGGTTTAAAACCGTCTTCCTGGTTTGATCGAATCAGTATGTTTCTTGCACAGCTCGGTGCCAGTGTTCCGGTGTTTTGGCTTGGGATTGTCCTCATGTGGATATTCTCCCTTCAACTCGGATGGCTCCCTTCATCCGGCATGTACGATATGAGAAATGAGGGAAGCTTCTTCAGTCTTCTCGAGCATATGCTGCTGCCTTCCGTGGCTACGGCGATCGTATCGCTGGCTGTTATTGCAAGGCTGACCCGTTCGAGCTTGATGGATGTCATGAATGCCGATTACATTAAAACGTTTCGATCCTATGGGATGCCGGCAAGCTTGATCATACGAAGACACGTGTTCCGTAATATGCTATCTCCAGTCATCAATATTACCGGATTGCAAATCGGACATTTGCTTGGGGGCGTATTATTCGTGGAAATGGTTTTCTCCTGGCCCGGCATAGGAACGCTGCTTTACCAAGCCATAACAGCCCATGACATTCCGATGATTCAAGCAGGCGTTTTGTTCGTTGCTTTCAGTTTTGTACTCGTGAACTTGATTACCGATCTCGTTGTAGATATGCTCAATCCGCGAATGAGCGGCTAAGTTTTCCAAGCAGGCAAGAGGTGTACAAAATGCGAAACAGAGAGGCATGGATCCCGACGACGTTAAACCCGAAATTAGATGTAAATCAGGCATGGAGAAGAATCCGTCAAGACAAACAAACTTTAGCAGGCATGTTGATCGTGCTAGCCGCTATTCTGATCTCGTTGCTGGCGCCATGGATCTCCCCTTATGACCCGAATGCCGGCGATGGTGCTCTACGCCTTTCGCCTCCTGGTACGCCAGGGCATCTGCTGGGGCTGGATGATCAAGGCAGGGATATACTGAGCCGTCTGATATGGGGGAGCCGATATTCCTTGCTTGCGGCTCTGCTGCCGATCACAATCGCTTTTGTTATCAGTATATGGTTAGGTCTAACGGCTGGCTTTGTCCAAGGGAGGATTGGCGAATTGATCATGCGGATCTTGGATGTACTTTTTGCGTTCCCAATGATTCTTTTCGCGATTGCGATAGCAGCAATATTAGGTCCAGGTGTGATGACCATACTTGTTACCATTACAGTAGCGCTCATCCCTTATATGTCGAGAGTCGTTTTCGCTTCCGTCAAAGAGGAGAAAGGTAAAGAATATATTGAGGCGGCACGTATGCTTGGAGCTTCTACGACGTCCATACTTTTCAGGGAATTGCTTCCTAACGTCATCTCACCGTTAATCGTCTATGCCACTACTTTAGTCGGTTCCATGATCGTATTCTCATCGGGACTTAGTTTTCTGGGATTGGGTATTCAACCGCCCGATTCAGACTGGGGCAGAATGACTGGAGATGGAATGAAGGTTTTGACGCAGGGTGCGCCCCATGTGGCTACGATTCCAGGATTACTCATCATGCTGGTCTCACTTGGATTTAATTGGCTGGGAGATGGATTAAGAGATTGGCTGGATCCTTATAAACGAATGAAATGATAAAATCCGATAAAAGGAGGCGATCGCTTGTCATTACTGGAAGTTCGCAATCTCCATACGGAGCTTGTCACTCCCCGTGGTACTGTCAAAGCGGTGAATGGTATCGATTTCCAAGTGTCTCCCGGTGAAGTGTTGGCACTGGTAGGGGAATCCGGATCTGGAAAGAGCATGACCGCACTTTCCATTATGGGATTGCTTCCCAAGAATACGGCACAAATCACGTCTGGTGAAATACGTTTTAATCAAACGGAAATCACTAGTTTGGAAGAGAAAGAGTATAACCTGATTCGCGGTAAAGAAATCTCGATGATCTTTCAAAATCCATTGACGGCGCTCGACCCCTCTTACAAAATCGGCACGCAATTGGTTGAGACGATTGCGTACCGCCGGGGGATCAACAAGAAAGAGGCGGTGATCGAAGCCCGGCAGTGGCTTCAAAGAGTGGGAATTTCCGATGTAGAGCGTGTGCTGAAGTCCTATCCTCACGCCTTAAGCGGCGGGATGAGGCAGCGTATGATGATCGCGATGGCGATCAGCTGCCGACCCAAGCTAATTATTGCGGACGAACCTACTACGGCACTCGACGCCACCATTCAGAAACAGATTCTGAATTTATTGAAGAGCATCAACCAGGAGTTTAATACTTCAATCATCATCATCACCCACGATTTTGGTGTGGTGGCCTATTTGAGCGACAAGGTGGCGGTCATGTATGCGGGGAAAATTGTGGAATACGGAAATACGAGCCGTATTCTTTCAGCTCCGGAACATCCGTATACACGGGGACTGATCCGTTCGGTGCCCGAAATCGGGAACAAAGGCACAAAGTCAGCACGCCGCAGATTATCTCAAATTGATGGAGTTCCACCCGATTTAATGAATATGCCACAAGGCTGCAGTTTCGGGAGCCGCTGCAAGGAGGCGACGGAACGCTGCTTCAGCCACCCGCCCGGGGTAGTTTCCTTGGGACAGGAACATCTGGTCTCTTGCTTTCAACGGGAGGTGAAGCGAAGTGACGCTGCTGGTTGAAACGAAGAACTTGAGTAAGACCTACAGCATTACGTCAGGCTTTTTGTGGAAGAAGCCGCATCGTTTTAAGGCAGTTGACGGGGTTGACTTGGCCATTCGCAGCGGAGAAATCGTAGGCCTGATCGGGGAGTCCGGTTCTGGTAAATCTACATTGGGCCGACTGATTGCAAGGCTCATTCAACCGAGTGAAGGGAGCGTTTATTTTGACGGCAAAGACATAACCAATCTTTCCCATAAAGAATTGATTCCATATTACCGAAGGATGCAGGTTATCTTTCAGGACAGTGCTTCATCCTTAAATCCGCGTAAAACGATCGGAGAACAAATCGTGACTCCCATGTTGAGGATGGGGATTGCCAATCATCGATCGGAAGCGGAATTTTCCGTATATCTCATACTGGAGAAGGTGGGGTTGAAAAAAGAACATTTTACCCGCTATCCTCACGAGTTTTCCGGCGGACAGCGTCAACGAATCGGGATCGCACGGGCATTAGCCGTACAAGCGGAATTTCTTATCCTGGATGAGCCTACTTCCGCCTTGGATGTATCCATTCAAGCCCAAATTTTAAACTTGCTGTTGGATTTGCGTGAGGAATTAAATCTAACGTATTTATTTATCGGGCATAACCTGGCGGTCATCGAGTTTTTCTGTGACAGAGTGGCTGTGATGGATAAAGGACGGGTGGTCGAAATGCTGCCGGCAGATGAATTGTACGAAAGGGCAGTACACCCGTCAACTCGAAAGTTAGTAGATTCTGTCTTGTCCCTCGACCCAGGAGTGCAGCGGTATTCATAAACGGTCAGTACAAAATTTACCAAATAGAATGGAGAGATAAGAAATGAGTTTAGTGATAAATGAAACGGATCTATATTTTGAAAAAGCGGTTCAGCTGGCGCAAGAGTTTGCCAAGGATGCGGTAGAACGAGATAAAGCAGGCGGGACACCGATCCGGCAGCTGAATATGCTTCGGGAAAGCGGTTTGTTGAATTTGCTTATCCCCAAGCAATACGGGGGAGAGGGACAACCGTGGTCGGCTGTGCTGCGCATCGTTCGGGAGTTTGCCAAGGTGGACGCGTCACTTGCCCATTTGTACGGCTACCATTTTATAGCGGTAGGGTCACCGCATTGGCATGGTTCACCTAAACAAAAAGAGTATTATTACACGGAATCGGCCAAAAACAACTGGTTTTGGGGAAATTCAGTAAATGCAATGAGCCGAAGTTTGTTTGGTAAACGCGACGGGGATCGGTATATTTTGAACGGGAAGAGGCCTTTTAGTTCAGGGGCGCCAGGTTCGGACTATCTCATTATTAGCTGGGAGGACGATCAAACTTTCGAGCTGATTTATGGGGCTATTCCGACCAATCGTCAAGGCGTTACGGTTCATGAAGATTGGGATGGCATCGGACAGAAACAAACCGGCAGCGGAACGGTGTCCTTTGGGGATGTCATTGTGGAGAAAGAGGAGATCTTGGATACGAATTATCATAAGCATACGGCTTTCTCTACGATTTCTCCTTCCTTTTCTCAAAGTGTGCTGCTCAATGTATTTATCGGCAGTGCGCTTGGCGCCATTGAAGAGGCAAGCAAGTACACCACTACGACTTCACGCGCATGGATAACTTCCGGAGTGGAAAAAGCCTCGGAGGATCCCTCTATCCTCCGTCAGTATGGCGAGTTTTGGGTCGAAGTCCAAGGGGCTGTAAGTTTGGCCGACAGAGCATGGGTCCAATTAGACCGGGCTTGGGAGAAAGAGTTCGATTTGACCGAAGAGGAACGCGGGGAAACGGCCGTTCTTGTCGCTGCCGCCAATGTGCTGGCCGGGAAAGTGGCGTTGGACGTGACCAGCCGGATCTTTGATGTGATGGGCGCGCGTTCTGCCACGACCAAATACGGTTTTGACCGTTTCTGGCGCAACGTTCGTACGCATACTCTCCATAATCCTGCGGAATACAAGCTACGCAACGTGGGAAGGTGGGTGTTAACCAAAGAATATCCAACGCCAGGCTATTACTCTTGATTTCATCATGCAGTTGAAATTCCGTACAAAAGATGAGGTGTCGCATGGAGATTCGCGCTTTAGGTCAGGACGATTTCGAAACGAGTCTGGAATTAACGAAGTATGCCTTTCAATTGGACTTTAATGAAAAGGATAAAGAAATTTTACGCGCACGTTTCACGAAGGAGCAAACATGGGGCATATTTGACGAAGTCCGCCTCTCCGCTCAATTAGCGATCGTTCCGTTTGAAACGTATATCAATGGAACTCGTGTTGCGATAGGGGGGGTTACACGTGTATCGACATGGCCTGAACTGCGTCGGCAGGGGCTGATATCCAAACTCATATTGCATTCTCTCAAAACGATGAAGGAAAATGGGCAGTCCCTTTCCTTCCTTGTGCCCTTTTCCTTTGGTTTTTACCGTAAGTACGGATGGGAAACGTACACTGAATATAAACAATATGTGCTGGAGACGGCTCAATTTCCGCCTCGTGTAGAAACGAACGGATATGTGGAACGCCGGGACGGAGACATCGAATTATTGAGTCGAGTATACGAAGTTTATGCCGCACGATATAACGGTACGTTAGTCCGTCCGTTAGATTGGTGGAAAAGTCCGATTTTTCAGCGCAAGAAAGGCCATGCAGCTGTATATTTTCGGGAGGACGGTACGCCTGCGGGGTATGCTCTTTACGAGATCAGGAAGCAGTCGGAACATCTTAAGGCCAAACAATTTCGGGTACAAAGGGAATTACTCGTTCATGAATTTGTATTTTTAGATGAGGATGCCAGATGGGGATTGTGGTCGTATTTGTCCAATCACGATTCCATGGTGGAAAGAGCCGTGGTGACGGCGCCGGTAGATGATGCGCTGCCATTTTTCCTTCCCGACCCGCGCATTCAACAGGAGGTGCTGCCGTATTTTATGGCGCGAATTGTCGATGTCCAACAATTCATAGAGCAGTACGTTTTTTCAGCAACAGGCGAATCACTTAAGCTTGCCATTCGTCTTACCGACAAGTACGCGCCGTGGAACGATGGATTATGGGAGCTAACGATCAATGGGGAAGGGAGGGCGAGCATAAATTCCTTGAATGAAAACGATACTGTGTCTGATCGAACGGCGATTCGCTGCGATATCCAAACCCTGTCAGCTCTGCTGCTAGGATATAAGAGACCTGAAGAGTTGCATCGAATCGGACGGATCGGGGGAGTGGAAGAAGTTCTTGCTCAATGGGAAGCGATTATTCCACGGCGGACGACCTATATGCTCGATTTCTTTTGAGAGCTGGAAGCTGTGGGAGTGGACATCCTGCTCTTCAGTTACTTCGTGAGTGTGGAGGGATATAAGTTGATTTTATTAGATAACATCAATAAAACGTTTGTAACTCCAGGGGGGAAATTCCAGGCCATTTCTTCTGCGTCGTTGGAAGTCGATCAAGGGGATATTTACGGAATTATAGGCTTTAGCGGAGCAGGAAAATCAACACTTTTACGGACGATTAATTTGCTTGAAAAGCCTGACAGCGGTTCAGTTATCGTGGATGGGGAAGATTTGACCCTTCTTACCAAAAAACAACTACTGAAAAAAAGAATGTCTATGGGGATGATTTTTCAGAACTACAATTTAATCGGCAACCGAACCGTTTTTGATAATGTCTCTTTTCCTTTGGAGATAGCAGGGGTGTCGAAATCAGAACGCAGAAAAAAAATCAGGGAGTGCTTGGAGATTGTTGGTTTATCGGACAAAGCAGATCATTATCCAGTTACATTGAGCGGTGGGCAAAAACAGAGAGTGGCCATTGCCAGAACCATGGTGACTCAGCCTAAAATACTGCTTTGTGATGAACCGACATCCGCATTGGATCCGCAAACAACGGAAAGTATCTTAGCATTTTTAAAAGAACTGAATGAAAAATCCGGGATCACCATTGTCATCGTAACCCATGAAATGGAGGTGATCAAATCTATTTGCAATAAAGTCTCCGTTATGGAAAATGGTCATGTCGTGGAAAAGTTTCAATTAAAAGACCCGAATTTTGTTCCTCAAACAAGAATCACGAAGTTTTTATTTAATAATGAAATTGAAGTACGCCGGGAAGGAGAGGGTGTATTTGTTGGATAATATCATCGCATTATGGCCGGAGATCGTTGTAGCGCTCGGCCAGACGTTTTACATGATGGTCATTTCGCTCGGTATTGCGATCGTGATAGGTACACCACTTGGGACCTTATTATTTTTAATCCGTCCCGGCTCGCTCGTAAATGCGCCTCGTCTTTACGTTGTCATTGACGGAATGGTCAATATCGTTCGCTCTTTCCCGTTTCTCATTTTATTGATTGCCATTATTCCTCTTACCCGCTTTATAGTTGGGACACCGATCGGCACTACAGCAGTTACGGTTCCTCTGGCTATTAGCGCCATTCCAGAGTTTGCAAGGTTTGTAGAGCAAACCTTGCTTGAAGTTAACCGTGGTGTTATAGAGGCTGCGGAGTCTATGGGAGCGAATACTTATCAGATCATTTGGAAGGTTCTTTATGTAGAAGCGAGATCAGGAATTGCAAATGCCGCTACGATTATTAGTGTCAGCTTTCTTTCGTACTCGACAGTTGCAGGACTAGTTGGAGGCGGCGGCATTGGAGATTTTGCCATAAGATATGGATATTACAGGTATCAGACAGATGTAATGGTTTTTACGGTTGTGATGATTGTGATCATCGTGCAGCTGATTCAGATGATCGGAAATATGGCAGTCCGGAAACTGGATAAAAGGAAATAAATAAGATCTAAAACTAAAAAGTATAAAATATAAAATATAAAATATGAAAAAATGGAGAGTTATTATGAAAAAGACACTGTTGATGGTTATTATCGCGATTTTCCTTCTCATGACGGCATGCAGTACGAAAGAAACCGCAACTGGCAGTAATTCCAATGATAAAACGATTGTATTCTTAGCAACGAATTATAAATTGTATCAGGATACCACTCGTGTTCTGGCAGCAGAGGTAGAAAAAAGAGGATATAAATTGGATTATAAATTTATTAGTGATAGTATTCAGTTAAACTTAGCGGTTAAAGAAGGAAATGCAGATGCCAATTATTTCCAGCATCAAGCCTATCTGGATGGATTTAATGCCGGTAATGGAACTAATCTGGTAGCGGCATTTGAAGCGTTTTACGATTGGGGCGGTGTTTTTTCCAAAAAACATAGAAGTCTAAAGGACATTCCGGACGGCGGAACTATTGCTATTCCGGTTGAACCCTCCAACAATGGCCGTACATTGGTTATGCTTCAGGACGCGGGATTACTTAAGTTAAGAGAAGGTGTAAGCGGTGTTCAGGTCAAAGTTAATGATATTGTAGAAAACCCCCATAATTACAAGTTTAAAGAAATTGAGTATGCCATGTTGCCACGCTCGCTGGATGACGTAGATGCCGCTTTTTTACATGCCACAGTAGCTGCAGATAATGGGTTCGATTTTGACAAGGATGCTTTGGCGAAGGAAAGAAAAGAAGTTTTATCTCCTGATATCATTGCTACCCGTCCGGAGTTGGTCGATTCACCTAAAATAAAGGTGTTGAAGGAAGCGTATCAAAGTGATGCAATGAAAAAAGCATTTCTGGAAGCTTATGGTGGTAAGACTGTGCTAGTCCCCGGCTGGTAATCGCCTGACTGTTTAATTCGTTTCCTCTAAAGCTAACAAATGAAAGGCTTCATCCCCGAATGGAATCGGTTGATTGGGGGACAGACCCCCAACAACCCGACCATTCGGTTACACCCCGTCATTCCTCGTTACATAAACAACCGAAACAAGCGGATCCGCAACCATTTCTTTTCGTATCTCCCCACTCTTTCCTTAACCTTCTTAATACTTCACCAATCGAGACGAACGTTTAGATGTATAACGTTTAGATGAATAAAGTTCAAATAAAAAACATATTTGCTTGTGAAGGAATTTGGTGAAATTTGGCGAAAGGTATTATATAGGTATATTAGCGCAGTACGTTGGAATTATATTAACCAGAGGTCGCTGTTCACTTTTTTCAAAAACAGGTCATCGGACGCATGAATCGATCCTGCCCAAAGGCAGGGGAGCAATACTTCAGGCCTAAGGATTCCATCTGCGGCAGTTGGGTTACCGAAATGGATGCTGGAGGGCTACTCTTTTCTTTCGGAGTAGCCCTTTCATTTGAGAGGAAAGAAGACTCGATGGAGAATATTGCAAATCTTATTGAAAACAATCATTTCTACCATGTATTTCAGCCGCTGCGGCGACTTCCCGATCAAGGCAAGGTCGGTTATGAAGCTTTGATTCGCAGTACATCCGGCATTGGCCCGAATGCGCTTTTTCAAGGAGCTATTGAACAGAACCGATTGTATCAATTGGATACCTGGTCCATTGAACATGCGCTTTCCAGCTTCTTTTTTTCTCCGGTTGCACAAGAAGACGGGTTGTTGTTCATTAATCTTTTCCCATCTACCATCATTGCCGATGCTTTTCCTTTGTTTGTGAATGATCTCAGGAGGCGGCTCCTTTCTTTTGTCCATCGCATTGTGCTTGAAATCAACGAATCCATTACCGAAGAGCCGATTTGGAGCAACCCTGTATTTATGCAAAGAATCAAAGATCTCCGTAACAATGGGTTCTTGATTGCTTTGGATGATGTAGGGGAAGGAACGACTACGTTTCGGAAAATCTTCGAGATATCGCCGGACTTCATTAAGATAGACCAATTTTTTTCCAAAGAGCTATCCCTTTGCAAGAAGAAACAAAAGGTAGTCCAGCTCTTTGTCGATTACTGCGGGGACGCTGACAGCACCCTTATTTTGGAAGGGATTGAGCGGGAAGAGGATTTCGTCTGTGCAGCATGTCTCGGTGTAACGATCGGACAGGGGTATTATTTAGGGAAACCGAATCGACTGAACATATGAAGAAGAAGTTGAATCTGAAACTGGAGGACTACGCAAGATGGAAGATAAAAGCATGTATTCACGCAAAGCAACACTTTCACTCAAAATTTCCGAGTTTGAAGTTCCGCCGATGCAGGACTTGTTAATTATCGGGAAAAAAGCGCCAATCGGTCCAGAAGCCGTCAGGCGAATGTCAGAGGCGCTCTCCCCCGGACAATTTACCCTGCTTAAGATTGATCATCCCAAAATAGAAGCCATTCTGGTCCGAAATTCGCTTTTGCAAATGCTGGACCAAACCCTCCTCATGAAGATTGTCATGGAGGAAGCGGAACGATTGATCCTCGATACTACGGTGCTGCGCTCGGAACTGAAAATTGCAGTTTCCGTACAACGGGAGGTCGAACTGGGATGAAAGTGTCCGAGCTCATGACGTCCCCGGTTTATACGGTTTCGTCAGACAAGAGTGTTTTCTATGCAGCGGAACTCATGAACGAATGGAGAGTGGGGTCGCTAATCGTTATGGATCACGGCACGGTCGTAGGCATCTTCACTTCCCGTGATGTGCGCTCAACGCATCCCAACCGGATTGTAGCGGACGCCATGACGCCCGACCCTATCACGATTACCTCTGAATTCTTTATATGGGACGCGCTGAAAGTTATGGATCAACACCGAATTAAACGTCTATTAATCATGGAAGAGGGCAAGCTTGCCGGTTTGGTAACCCGGGAAGCCATCAAGATGAAATTGTCTGAATTTATGGATTCGCTGACGGGATTCTATCGTGCACCTTATATCCAATCCGTCGGTGAGGCGTTCCTGAAAAAGAAACAACCTTTTCATCTTTTATTTATTGACCTGAACGGTTTTGGCAACATTAACAAGCGTTACGGCCATCCTTTCGGCGATGATGTGATACGTGAATTTTCCGGCAGGATGGCATCCTTGGTAAAGGAAGATCGGGATTTTGTTTGCAGATATGCCGGCGATGAATTCGTCATGATCACTTTGGCAGACGAGGCAGAAGTCGATCGTTACATCCGGTTATTCTCCTGCTCTGTCTTCATCAACAATGTTGCCGTTTCCGCGGCGGTAGGGTACGTGAACGGGCTGGAGGAACCCGACTTTTTTTCCTTGTCGTTCCGGGAAATCTTGAGAAAGGCCAGTCTGTTGTCCACTTCCGCGAAGCCCGCCCATGATGAAGGCAGCGATGAAGTTTACTTGCGTTAGGACAACGTGGATTCCAACAAGGATAGGGTTCGCCGAGACGTCCAATTGTTTCGATTCGAGATCCAGCAGCAGCACCGAACAGTTCCGGAAGGGTCGCAAAAAGCGAAGCACGCTTAATGCCGATAGGCATTTGGCGTGCTTTTCTGTTTTTTCGGTCCGTACAGAAGGGGAGAGGTTATTTTGCCTCTCCGGTTGGATAACGCTTATCGTCGTCCTGCTTATGTCGGATTATTCCAAAAATCGGACATAAATGTCCATGTTCAAATCATTTTATTGTATTGATAATAATAATAATCAATCAAAGGGAGGAAATTTGGTGAATATGCAATCCCGGCTTGAAGTGGAAGAATTGGATTACTTAACAAAAAATTTTCATTTATCCATCAAGCCATTGCCATATTCAACGGATTGTATTCGATCTGTTGATTTGCTTGACGGTAAAAAATGTGCGTCGTATTTGGATGAATTATCAAGTGTTCTCCGGTCTCCGTCAAGAATGATTACCGCTTCGCAGTTCTCCAAGAGGTACGCCTTTCTAACCCTGACTACCGGTTTATATGCCATGACGATGTACAATAAAGGATTGGATTTAGGTATCGAAAATAGCCTTCTTGAATCGTCCGTAACCCACAATAAATCTTGGTCGACCAGGATATGTGCGCCAGATTTGCATGTTACCGAACCTGCGGCTGGGAAACGGGATGAATGGCGTAATGAAACGATAAGAAATCTCTTCGCAGGGCATTTGGCAAAACTGTGGCGTTCCATTTCTGAAACCGCCAACATTCCAGTGGCTATTTTATGGGAAAATACCGCAGTTCGTTTATATTCGCTGTATGAGAAACGAATGGGGGAAGGGGCCAATTCACAAGAAAACAAGCGCATACAGGAGGACTTCGAGTATCTGATAAGTAAAGCGCCAGGGACCGTATTCGGGGAAACGGACAATCCCATGGAAAAGTTTTACTTTCCTGCATGTATGACTTCTTCTGCAAATCAACCGGTTCGTATTCGAAAGACTTGTTGTTTCTATTATAAAGTTTCCGCGAACGAAAGCTACTGTTCAACCTGTCCGAAAGTAGTTAAGAAACACGAATGACTTGATAGGGAGAAGCTTGCAAGAACGCTCCGCTTTACTATAATGAAAGTGAGTTTTTTTAAGAGAGGACCGTGTTGTTATTGTGGAAACGTGGACTCACTGATCCGGAAGAAGTACGGATATGGTCGGGTCTTATTTGCCGCTGCAACTGTTCTGAAGGAAGGATAAAATCGTATCCGAACAAGGAATTCGCGATAGATTTGTCGAAATAACATCTAATGAGAATGATTATTATTCACAGAAAAGGACGAGTGCAAATGAATAACAGCTCACATCTTTCAACGCGACTCGCTGCTTGCCTGTATAAACTGGAAGATAGTCAACACGTAATTTCGAATGAAACCTTATTTCAGCATGATAATTCGTTGTATGGAATGTTGTTGTTTATGGAAGCTGAAGGAGACATTGTCATCGACGGACGGAGCTATCCCTTACAGCGGCAAAAGATTTTCATCGTATCTCCCGGTGCCTATGTAAAACTGTCCATTCACCCAAGTAGCCAAGCAGATTATTATTACATAAAGTTTTATGCGCTGCAACCTGCGGATCCGGGTCATTTTGTACTTGCGGAACTGAAATGTCCGGATGAACTATATACTGCTCATTTTCAGTTTCTGGCCGACATGGTTCAAGAGATGGAGAAAAAACATCGCAGTGACAGTAGCTGGGATGTCATGAAAGCGAATATGATGTTTCAAGAAATGATAGTCGCGCTATTCAAGGATACCATTCATGAACAGAAGTCAGATTTGAAACAAGCGATTCATCTCACCTTGGAATATATGGAACAATACTATCCATTACATATTACCCGAGAGAAGCTTGCTGAAATCGCAGGTTTGAGTGCGGATTATTACTCACGGGCATTCAAGAAACAAGTCGAAAAAAGCCCGATGGAATATTTGACTGAAATTCGGATTAGCCAAGCCAAGCAATTGCTGGTTCAGTCTGACGGATCGTTTCGTTCGATTGCCCACAGCGTCGGCTTTAGCGATGAATTTTATTTCAGTCGCAAGTTTAAAGCAGAGACAGGTTACTCGCCGATGTCTTATGTGAAAAAAATCAAATATTCCAGCAAAATTGCTTCACTTAATCATCAAACAACAGGTCATTTGATTGCGCTGGGCATCGAGCCTTATGCCGCTGTCATCAATAACGCTTATCCGATCACCACCCGGTTGCGCAACACAATTGCTGTCGGCCACTCCAATCCTGATTTGGAAAGACTGGTGACTGCCAAGCCAGACTTAATTGTGGCGAGCGGTTCTCGCCATGTGGAAAAATCTCAAAAAGAGAGAATATTTAATCAAATCGCCCCGACGATCACTCTTCATTATTCTAATGACTGGAGAGTTCATTTTCAGACCATAGCTAAGATCGTTGGCAAAGAAAAGGAAGCAAACGGTTGGCTGGAGCGTTATGAGCGAAAAGCGGAAACGATTCGAAAACAAATAAAAAGCAAAATCGGAGATGAAACCTTCTTAATCGTTGGTATTGGCGAAGGGAAAATGTGTGTGTATGGTCTACGAAACATGGGGACGGTGCTGTATGGCGATTTAAAGTTGACCGCTCCCCAAGGGGTGCCGGGTATTGCCCACTATAAGGAGGTAACGCTGGAGGATTTGTTTGAGTTTGAAGCGGATCGGATCCTATTAACTAGCTATAGGCACAATGGGACTGCACAGATGGATCAGACGATCCGAAATGAAGTAGGTGCGTTATATGACAACAAACAATGGCATGCTTTAAAAGCAGTCAGGAACAGAAAAGTTTATTGTATGTATGACAGCCAGCATCTCTATACGAGCTATAATGCGCTGTCTCATGACTTATTTCTGGACAAAGTGCATCAGCTGCTGATGTCGGATGAGGAGTAAAAAAGCGGACATCCGCCATGAACTGCTGAAATATCGGAAAAGTCCAAAAATTAATCATTAATATCCATGTTCTTTATAGATTACTCTCTTATAATGAGAATAAGAATCAATATCAATACCATACGTTCAACAAGAAAAAGGAGAGGTACAAGGATGGTTAGAAGTAACAAATATGGATTAGTACTAGCAGCGATTTTTCTATTTATGTTCGTGATCGCTGGTTGCGGGGGGAATCAGCAAGGGGGAGCAGTTTCTCAGCCGACACAAGTACAAGAAACTGAGAATCAAGAGGCCAGAGTCATTCAACATGCCATGGGTACTACGGAAGTTAAAGGTACACCTAAGAAAGTGGTCACGCTGTTTCAAGGAGCTACGGACGCTGCCTTAGTGCTGAAAGTTAAGCCTGTGGGAGCCGTTGAATCCTGGATAGAACAACCTTGGTACAATTACATCAGAGCCCAGATGGAAGGGGCAACCAACTTGGGCTCGGAAAACCAGCCCGACTTGGAAAAATTGGTTTCACTTCAACCGGACTTGATTATCGCTTCCAAAACACGCCACGAGAAAATTTATCAGCAATTATCGGCCATTGCGCCAACCGTCATGACAGAAGAGGTACATCTGTGGAAGGATACGTTGAAACTGTCAGCAGAAGCTCTAAACAAAAAGGAAGAAGAGAAACAATTTCTGACAGAGTGGGAGCGAAAAGTAACTGATTTCAAGGGGAAAATGGGTGATAAATTAAAATTGGAAGTGGGCATTGTTGACTTTCGAGTGGATCATGCCCGAATTGTTTATACCGGGTTCTCAGCTCTCGTTTTGGATGAGTTGGGAATTGCCCGTCCTGCTAGTCAGAGGGGAACAGAATGGGGAGTTCAGCTCTCATCCAAAGAAAATATTCCGCAAATGGATGCAGATATCATATTTGATCAAACGAGTACGACAAGAAATGACGGTCGACTGGATTTGAGAAAAGCATGGAGCGAGCATCCGCTGTGGAAAAATTTGAAAGCCGTTCAAAACAATAGAGTATTCGAGGTAGATACGGCGGTATGGAATAACGGCTCTGGTCCGTTAGCAGCTATGGAGATGCTGGATGATCTCTATGCTTTCTATGGATTGAAATAATATAGTTAAATTAAAGAGGCTGTTGACGAGCGCTGGTGTCAACAGCCTCCAATGAGTTCACTCGTTTCATACCGCTTCGTGTTATGAAGGCTATGGAGGGAATGAACCTCAAAGAGGAGGGTCTTTGTGAATCCATTATTACACCAGACACCTTTAAGAGCGCTGGGTTTGGTGTTTGGTTTTTTTATACTTATGATCTCTTTTATACTAAGTATCGTCCTTGGAACAACGGAGATAAGCTTTCTAACGGCTGTCGAGTCATTTACCCATTATGATATGTCATCGAACGAACATGTGATTATCCAAACGACCCGGTTCCCCCGCGCCATATTTGCAGCTCTGATCGGGGGGAATTTAGCCGTTGCAGGGGCTCTGATGCAGGCGTTGACTCGAAATCCTTTAGCTTCTCCAAGTATTTTCGGGATTAATTCGGGTGCCGTTTTTTTTGTGATATTGGCGTTAACGTTTTTCCCCGTCTCTTCCCTGGATCAATTGGTATGGGTCGCCTTTTTGGGAGCGGGTATTGGCGCTTTGACCGTTTATTTCCTCGGTTCCCTGGGCAGGGACGGATTAACTCCACTGAAAATTGTGTTAGCCGGTGCAGCTATGACGGCCTTGTTTACCTCGTTTACTCAAGGCATGCTGGTTGTTAATGAAGCCAGCTTACAAAATGTGTTGTTTTGGTTAGCGGGTTCTGTCGCCGGCAAATCGGCTGAGGGATTAATTCCGGTCTTACCGTATATGGTATTCGCCGGGATCACCGCATTGGTACTGGCACAGCCTGTCAACATCCTGACTTCGGGAGAGGATGTCGCCAAGGGATTGGGGCAAAGAACGGGCCTTGTGAAAATTTCAATTGCGGTTGCGGTCATTTTATTGGCGGGAAGCTCTGTTGCGGTTGCCGGCTCCATCGGATTTGTAGGTCTCGTTATTCCGCACATTGCCCGTTTCCTGGTGGGTATTGATTATCGCTGGGTTATTCCTTACAGTGCCGTACTGGGGGCTATCTTGTTGTTACTTGCAGATATCATTGCTCGGTTTGTGATTATGCCTGGAGAGATTCCGATCGGAGTGATGACGGCTTTAATCGGAGTGCCATTTTTTATTTACACTGCGAGGAAGGGGTTTCGCTCGAAAGGGGTTTCGCCATGAAGCAGTTAATCGTTGTTCGAAGCAAAAAGGGACAGTTTTCTTTTCTTGTGCAGAAAAGAACGGTGATTCAGCTCTCGGTGTTAACGGCAATGTTGATCGTTGTATTTGTTATGAGTCTGGGGCTGGGCAACAAGGGTACTTCACCAGTGGACGTGCTCAAAACGTTACTTGGGCAAGGAACAGCCGTAAATTCGTTGATTATTGGCACTTTAAGGCTTCCTCGTATAATAGTTGCTGTTCTGGTTGGAGCGGCTCTGAGTGTTTCCGGATCGATCCTTCAGGGAATTATCCGCAATCCGCTAGCCTCGCCGGATATTATTGGGATTACAGGGGGAGCCGCGTTTGCGGCAGTGGCTTTTTTTACCTATTTTGCCGGTACGGTCAGTATCCAGTGGCTCCCGGTAGCAGCCTTTTTGGGGGCTGGCTTCGTTTCGATCGTGATTTATTTGTTGGCATGGAATAAAGGGGTTACTTCAACGAGGCTGGTGTTGATCGGAATTGGGATTTCAGCGGCGACCAGTTCTTTAACGATGTTAATGATTGTTCTCAGCCCTATTAAAGCAGCCAGTCAAGCCTATATTTGGTTAACTGGAAGTATTTACGGTGCATCGTGGGATAATGTGTATGCCTTGCTGCCCTGGGTGATTGTTTTTATTCCTTTGGCACTCATTTATTCGAGAAACATCAATGTTCAAGAACTAGGCGACGATGTCGCGAAAGGTGTAGGAGCTTCTGTTCAACTTCACCGATTCCTGCTGCTGATCATCAGTGTGGCGTTGGCGGGTTCAGCCGTGGCTATTGCTGGAGCGATCGGGTTTATCGGCTTAATTGCTCCGCATATCGCCAGAAAGCTCGTAGGTCCTTCTTTTGGCGGCTTAATTCCGGTTGCGGCTCTTATTGGCAGTCTTATGCTTTTGATTGCCGATACGTTTGCTAGAACGGCCTTTCTTCCACTCGATATTCCTGCGGGTGTGTTCACTGCAGGTGTAGGTGCTCCTTTCTTTATTTATCTGCTTTATAGAAATCGCAATAAATAGAGCTGCACTATTCGTACGGAAAAATGACAGGGTTTGAAATGCAGCCTTTTTTGGAATCCTACTCCTATCAAGATAGACGTGAAGGAGTGAGGTGATGAAAGAGGCTGTTATCACTGCAATAACAAAAGCAACAAGCAGAAAATCCCTTTATCATTTTACAAGAGTACGGAATTTGCCGGCTATTGCTCATTTTGATGCTCTATTGTCCAGTTATAACCTAAATCCCCACGGTGCAGGTGAGCGCCGATCAGAGGCCAAGGAAGTGAACTATCATGAATATTCGGTTACAATAAATGCTCATTTAAGGATTCCTGACAGTATGATAGATGCTGAAACCACACAGGAACAATTTCGGGCTTGTCTGGATCGGCATGTATTTTTTTGGCCCACATTAAAGGATTGTCAGAAAATGATGGACACTTATACGCGGAGAGAACCGGATGAAAGGTTTGCCATTCTGGAATTCGATGCGTATTTCTTATTATTGGAGCATTATTCAGCAGTGAAGTTATCCAAATACGACTCGGGGAGCTCGCCGCGGTTTCCGACTCTCTGTTCTTACAAGAAGAGTCCAGATATGTTTCTACCATTAAATGGCTTCAAGATCATACTGAATAACATCGTGCCGACAAAAGCGTCCGAAATACGGGAGGTACTCATCGAAGATCAGGTTATCAACGTGTCAAAGTATTTACGGGCTGTTTACGTCGATAATTGTAAAGTTATACCTGAGTGCTGGAGAGATCGGGCGAAGCCTTTGGCGGATTTGCAAGTCATGAAATCAAGATGAATGCATCGCTTACAGAAGTTGCTTAATCCATAACCTCATAAAACCTCATATCGAGCGGAGAACTGCAAAAAAAGCTGCCGGTGGATCTCAATAGATCCTGCAGCTTTTTTTAGATTGTAATATCGTATTCTTCAATTTTTCTGTACAACGTCGTTCTTCCGATTTCCAATAGAGCTGCGGCCTTGCTCAAATTCCAGCCCGTTGCCTGCAATGCCCTTTTGATTGCCTCGATTTCCGCCTCTTTAAGCGAAGGGACGGAATCATCGGCAGCCTGAGCCTCCCGCCGCCCGGTTTGACAGTCGGTTTCGAACTGCAGATGTTCGGGGCGAATGGGACTTCCCTCGGCCAGAAAAGCGGCCTGAATAAGGACGCTGTTTAATTCGCGAATGTTTCCGGGCCAAGCATACTGCAAGAGCTTATTTGCCGTTTCTTTCGATAAATGAGGGTTCGGATCGTTATGGCTGCGTAGCAAATGTATGGCAAGCTCAACGATATCGCTTCTTTCGCGGAGTGAAGGCAATGTAATTTGAATTCCTTTCAAACGGTAATAAAGATCGGCGCGAAACCGTCCTTCCTTGATTTCATTTTGCAAATTTTTATGAGTCGCTGCAATGATTCTTATATCAATGGGCTTACTTTTGGCACTTCCGACGGGGGTGATGGTGCGTTCCTGCAAAACCCTCAATAGAGCCGCCTGTGCGCGCAAAGACATATCGCCGATTTCATCCAACAAAATCGTACCCTTATGGGCAGCCTCGAATTTCCCGGCATTTCCTTCCCGATTGGCTCCCGTAAATGCGCCCCGCTCATAACCGAACAATTCGCTTTCCACCAGGCTGTCGGGTATTGCGCTGCAATTAACGGCTATGAAGGGTTGATTCGAACGCAAACTGGCCGAATGAATGGATTGCGCAAACAATTCTTTTCCGGTGCCGCTTTCTCCCAACAACAGAACCGGAAAGTCGGTGAGAGCCGCTTTGTAGGCCAGTTCTTTTTTCTGTATGAGGCTTGGGCACGATCCGGCGATATCGGAAAAAGTATACATGCGATTTACGCTGATCACTTTTTTTTGAATCGCTATGGAACGCCAAACTTTTTGTTGATGATCGTGTATTTCTTCGATAAAAAATCCTTCGATGCCGGAGAATTCATGGCCGATGGCATCCTTGCCTAAAATCCGGAGAGCGGCTTGATTGGCGCGAATGATTCTGTTTTCGTGATCCAGCGAAAGGAGCGGAAGCGGATTGTTTTTCATCGAATATTCCAATTCCTTCAAAGTGATGAGATGTTCCTTCCTGGATTCTTCGATGAGAAGTTGGTTCTGCAATGAATCCGCGGCCATCGTTGAGAGAGAAAGACTAAGCGCATTATAGTTTTCCTGTTTGCTGCTGAAATTGATGGCGCCCAACAACTCCCCGGTCGGACTGAACACAGGCGACGATGCGCAAGTAAGGAAATGATTCAACTGGCAGTAGTGTTCTTCGGCATGAACGCGGACAGGTATTCTTTCGTTAATGGCAACCCCGATGGCATTCGTTCCCTTTCTGTTTTCAGCCCAATTGGCGCCCACCTGGAGCTGAACCGCAGCCGCCCGTTTGGAGAATTCAGGATCTCCGACGGAATAAATAATATTGCCTTGAGCATCGATAAGAAGGGCCACTTGTCTCGATTGCTTAATGAAGTGCTCCATTTTCCCGAAAATATGTGAGGTATGCTTAATCAGAGCCTCATTCTCTTTAAGGATTTCATGAATTTGCTTTCCTGTAACCAATTGATCATCCACAGGATCCATCTGTTTCAATCCATATTGTTGACAACGCTTCCAAGAGCTCGCCACAACTTCTGAATGCTTCCTTATTTCCAGAGATGACAACGTAAGCACCTCCACACACAACATGTGTGATATTGATTGTAGTATAACATAATGGATATCCAGATGTGCCCATTTAAACAAGATTGTTTCAAAATGTTACACCTTACCGACGGTACGATTTGATCAAATTCGGACACCGAGAGACACCGTTTCCGTTTCACATAGGAGCACTGCTTCGCAACAATTCTATTCGGCAAATCAGAAAAAAACACCATTACGCATTGGATTTCAGTGGAGTGGTGATTCAGCTAAATCCAATAACGTAACGGTGTTTTGTGTGTCACTGGCACAATAAATTCAGCGGCAAGCGCTTACATTATTAAAATGTCAAGACGATCCGTCCGTTAATGTTTCCTTTTTCCATACGTTCAAAAATTTCATTGATTTTTTCCAGTGGCTGTGTTTCGATGATCGCTTTCACTTTGCCGCGGGCAGCGAAATCCAAAGCTTCTTGCATGTCTTTTCTTGTACCGACAATCGAACCTGTTACTGTAACGCCGTTGAGAACCGTATCGAAAATCGGGATCGGCAATTCGCCGCTCGGAAGACCGACTACCACCAGTGTGCCGCCGCGTCTTACAGAACGATACGCTTGTTCAAACGCTTTCGGAGTCACTGCCACGCTCACTGCAGCATGAGCGCCGCCGACTTTGTTCTCGATTTCCTCTACCGGATTTACCGACTTGCCGTTTATGGTAAGATCGGCTCCCAGCTTCTTGGCAAGTTCCAATTTATCGTCGCTGATATCGACTGCAATGACGTTAAATCCCATAGCCTTCGCATATTGGAGCGCAATATGTCCGAGACCTCCAATGCCATAGATCGCCACCCATTCTCCCGGCTTTGCACCCGTCACCTTCAGGGCTTTATAGGTGGTTACGCCTGCGCATAAGATCGGGGCAATTTCTTCATCCGATACGCCGTCCGGGATTCTCGCGACATAGGCAGCAGGTGCGACGCAATATTCCGCGTATCCCCCATCGACCGAATAGCCGCCATTTAATTGGCTTTTGCATAACGTTTCCCAACCGGTCAAGCAATACTCACATTCGCCGCAAGCGGAGAACAGCCACGGAATTCCAACCCTGTCCCCGATGTTTATGGAACTTACTCCCGGACCGACTTTTTCTACATAGCCAACGCCTTCATGACCAGGGATCAAAGGAAGTTTAGGTTTCACGGGCCAATCCCCATGAGCGGCATGCAGGTCGGTATGGCAAACTCCGCAAGCTGTGATTCTTACCAGTACTTCTCCTTGTCCGACATCCGGAGTCGGTACTTCTTTGATTTCCAGCTTTTGATGAAATTGATTTACAATAGCAGCTTTCATTTGAATCCTCCTTCAAAATGAACGAATATGGTTGCTTGGCATGCAACACTTTCATACATACGCAAAACCCATGCCAACCCCAAAAACGCAGAAACGCTATGTTTTTATCATTGAAATGACGAAAATTCGGCCGTTAAGCCGAAAAAACGGCTGCCTTATCATTTTTTCGGCATTTTATAAAATATTTTCCAAAAAGTAAAATAACAAAGTACAATAGCAATGAAGGAGGAAGATCCATGGGTATTTTCAAATTCATGACACCCGAAATTATTTTCGGTACGAATGCTCTGAGTCAAATCGGGGAAAGCCTGCTTCGATTGGGAGCGAAAAAGGTTTTTGTTGTCTCCGATAAAGGCGTTCTGAATTCCGGTTGGGTGGAACTTGCCGTCCGCTATTTGAAAGAATGTAAACTGGACTACTGCTTATGGACGGAACTTACCCCCAACCCCAAGGACTATGAAGTGGAAAAAGGCGTTCGAACCTATATGGAAAGCGGTTGTAATTCGGTTGTCGGGATCGGAGGAGGAAGTGCAATTGATGCCGCAAAATCAGTTGCCTTACTTGCAACCAATAGCGGGACGATCCAACAATATGAAGGTGTCGATCTCGTAACCAGGCCGCTTCCGCCAATGGTCATGGTGCCGACGACTGCAGGGTCGGGATCGGAAGTTTCCCAGTTCTCCATTATCCGCAATTCCAAACACAAGGTGAAAATGACCATTATTTCCAAATCGTTAATTCCCGATATTGCGATCATTGACCCGCAGACCTTGATGACGAAAGATGCGCGTTTAACGGCGCATACGGGTATGGACGTTTTATCACATGCCATTGAATCTTATATTTCTCTAGCGGCTACCCCGATGACTGAAGGGTATTCCTTGCAAGCGATTCGCTTAATTGCCAATTACCTTCGGCCTTCCGTGGCAAGCCAACACAATCGTGAAGCGAAAGAAGCTATGGCGATGGCAAGCCTTCAGGCAGGTATCGCTTTCTCCAACTCGATTTTGGGAGCGGTTCATGCCATGTCACATCAACTAGGCGGTTTGCTGGATCTGCCG
This sequence comes from Paenibacillus sp. EPM92, assembly GCF_016586185.1. Lineage (NCBI taxonomy): Bacteria > Bacillati > Bacillota > Bacilli > Caryophanales > Paenibacillaceae > Paenibacillus > Paenibacillus sp. EPM92. The sequence continues at coordinate 53,776 of NZ_BCPS01000079.1, read as the reverse complement.
CATGGGGAGGTAAATTCTATTTTGCTGCCTTATGTATTGGAGTATAATTTGATCTCTTGTCCCGAGAAATTTAAAAACATTTCCGAGGCTTTCGGTGAGAACGTGGACGGTCTCAGCCTGACTGCAGCCGCCAGAAAGGCGATTGGAGCCGTTAAAGAATTGGCCGGCGATCTCGGCATCTCTGATTCTTTGTCCAGTTTGAACCTGAAAGAGGAACAGATTGATTTTATGAGCCATAATGCGGTTCATGATGCCTGCATGACTACGAACCCGCGGGATATGAAGGCGGCGGATGTGAAAATGTTGTTCCGCCTTGCTCTGGGGAGTGACTTCTGATGTCGGGCAAACAAGAGTTGATTGACAAGTTAACAGGAATTAAATCTTCACGAAAAAGTTACTACAGTGAATTAAACGCTATCGTCGAAGAAATGAAGAAAAAGAACAAGCAGCTGGAAGTCATTAACCGGTTAACGCAGATCCATGTGGACAAATCCTGGGAGGAAGTCAGCAGCTATCTGGCAGCCCAATTATCACAAATTCTTTCTTTCGACCGGTTTGTCTTGACACTTATCGACCATTCCGATCTGTTGTTTTATATTTCGGAGCCGGAAGCGGCGAACTGGTCTTGCCGTTTTGTCAAAAGGCGAATGGTGACGAAGACGGCCATGTCGATTGAAGAATTTAAAAAGCTGCTTAAAAAGGAAATACCGGATCATTACGGCACATCCGTTTGTTTGCAATATCAAGCCGGAAACATCTATGGATTTCTTACTCTTTTGAATCAGGAGAAAGTAGAGTACCCCCAAGAGGAGCTTGAGCTTTATAGGCGTATGGGAGAACATGTGCGAATCTCCATTGAAAACATCCACTTGTTTAAAGATGTGAGCGAGAAAGTCAACATGGAAGCGCAGCTGATCCAGTCTGCAAAGATGGCTGCTTTGGGAGAGATGGCTGCGGGGATCGCCCATGAATTGAACAGTCCGCTAACCGCCATTCTTGGAAATGTCCAGCTTCTGATGCGCGACATGAAAGACGGGCGTCCGGGCAAAATGCTGGAGGATATTTATCAGTGCGGCCTGCGCAGCAAAAAAATAATACAAAATTTATTGACATTCTCTAGACAAGAAGAATATCAATTAGAAACCATGCACCTCTCCAGTTTGATAGAAGACGTATTAGGGCTGGTGGGGTATCAACTGGCAGTTTCCGGTATTTCGATACGGAAAGAAATAGATCCGACACTTCCTCCTGTCAGTGGGAGCCGCAATCAAATCGAACAGGTGTTGATTAACCTCTTTCTTAATGCGAGAGACGCCGTTCAAGGAAAAAGCAACCCGGAAGTGATCATTGGAACTTGCCTCGCAGGTTCAGAGGATCGGCCATTCGTTTCCATCTATGTGCTCGACAACGGAGTTGGCATTGAAGAAGACTATGTATCTCAAATATTCAATCCTTTTTTTACAACGAAGGAAAGCATGAAGGGTACCGGTCTGGGACTTTCTGTGAGCCTAGGCATTGCCGAGTCCCATGGAGGAAAGCTTCTGGTAGACAGCAGGGTCAATGAATACACCCGGTTTTCCCTTCTGCTGCCGATCCAGGAAAATGAAGGAGGGGAAGAATATGAGAAGGGTGCTAGTAGTCGATGATGAAATCGAAGTGACCTCTTTTTTTCGATATTTTTTGGAAGATAAAAGCTGTGACGTGGCGATTGCGAATTCAGGGAGGGAGGTAGATGAGCTGCTTCACCGGCATCCATCTCCGTTTCACCTGGCTCTTGTGGATCTGAAGCTGCCTGATGCCAATGGATTGGAGTTGTTGGCCAAATTAAAACCAAGTACCCGGACTGCGAAGTCATGATCATGACCGGTTACAGCACCGTCAAATCAGCTGTACTGGCCATACAGGCAGGGGCGAAAGACTATTTGGAAAAGCCGTTTGATGACCTGGAGAGTCTTGAAAACATCATCAATTCGGTATTACTGAACCCCGTCGGCAATACGGAAAAACTGAACATGGAAGCTGCGCAATACGGAATTATTTATACGAATTCAAGTCCACTGCAGAAAGTCATAGCCGTAGCGGAAAAGTTGGCCAAGAAAGCCATCAACATTTTGATCGAGGGAGAGACGGGCACCGGCAAGGAATTGATGGCCCGATTCATTCACGGCTCCAGTCTGAGGGCCCCATATCCGTTTGTCGGTATCAATTGCGGGGCGGTGCCGGAAAGCCTGATGGAGAGTGAATTGTTCGGTCATGAAAAAGGGGCATTTTCCGGAGCGATCAAGACCAGGAAGGGATATTTCGAGCTTGCTAACAACGGAACTCTCTTCATGGATGAGATCGGAGAGGCACCGACTTCCATTCAGGTAAAATTGTTGCGTGTGTTAGAGACAGGAGAGTTCATGAGGGTAGGCAGTGAAGAGATCCAAAAGAGCAATGTGAGGTTCATCTCAGCCACAAATCGAAATTTGGAAACCGAGGTCGAAAACAAACAATTTCGCGCTGACCTCTTATACCGGTTGGAGGGAGTGAAATTGTCCATTCCTCCTTTGCGGGAAAGACCCGGGGATATTCCGTTGATTGCGCAGTCCTATCTTGACAAAAAATATGGTGGCGAGTGCCGGCTTGATTCGGATGCAGCGGAGATTTTAAAAATGTACGATTGGCCCGGAAACGTGAGACAACTCCTCAATGTGCTCAATCAGACGCATGCCATTCACGAATGCAAGTGTTTAAAGGCTGACCATCTTCCGCCATATTTGCTGCAAAGAGCGGAGCATCCCGTCAACCAAATGCCGATTGATCGGCAAATCGAAGATTTTATTGAACGGGAAGCCGAGCAATTTGTGCAAAGTCTGGTAAATGGCTTAAGCCAAGTCGAGCAGATCCATTTAAAAAAAGTAATGGACAGAATCAGAAAGATGGAAAGGGAAATCGGGAGAAAAGTGATTGAAAGAAGGTTGTCCGAGACAAATAGAGACAGGCAATTGTTGAGTAAGAAATTAAATATCTCAATAAGGACACTCCGATATATTTTAAATGAGAAGTAACGAGAGCCGTTGCTGCGATTGTTCTATTTTGAACAAGATGAAACACCTGATCTGTTTCATAATGTATGCAAAGCGATACAAGCGCTTACAAAAAAGCTTGCGCAGCCGTTAATTTTCGATTGGCACGACTTTTGCTCTATTTTTGATTGCCAAAAAAATAATTGGGCATAAGGAGGCTGGACAAATGATTTATGCACAACCGGGGCAAACTGGCTCCAAAGTTACTTTTAAAAAGCGCTACGACAATTTTATCGGAGGAAAATGGGTAGCGCCTGTCAATGGGCAATATTTTGAGAACATCACGCCGGTAAAAGGTCAGCCTTTTTGTGAAGTGGCCCGTTCGACTTCGGAAGATATCGAATTGGCCCTGGATGCGGCCCATGCCGTCAAAGAGGCTTGGGGACGTACATCGGCAGCCCAGCGCGCCTTGATTCTTCACCAAATCGCCGATCGCATGGAAGCCAATTTGGAGCTGCTTGCCGTAGCCGAAACCTGGGATAACGGAAAGCCGGTCCGGGAAACGTTGGCCGCCGACATTCCTCTGGCGATCGATCATTTCCGTTATTTTGCGGGCTGCATTCGTGCCCAGGAAGGAACGCTCGGCGAAGTGGACGGCGATACGGTTGCCTATCATTTCCATGAACCGTTAGGCGTCGTCGGGCAAATCATCCCCTGGAATTTCCCGCTGTTGATGGCTACTTGGAAGATTGCGCCGGCGCTCGCTGCGGGCAACTGCATCGTGCTGAAGCCAGCGGAGCAAACGCCTGCTTCCATCATGGTTTTGGCGGAGCTGATCGGCGATTTGCTGCCTCCAGGAGTGTTGAATATCGTCAACGGCTTCGGGCTGGAAGCAGGTAAGCCTCTTGCTTCAAGCAACCGTATCGCCAAGATCGCTTTTACAGGAGAAACGACGACAGGCCGCTTGATTATGCAATACGCGTCACAGAACATTATTCCGGTTACGCTGGAATTGGGCGGCAAGTCTCCCAACCTCTTTTTTGACGACGTTTACGCCAAAGATGACGCGTTCTTGAATAAGGCCATCGAAGGGTTTGTGCTGTTCGCTCTGAACCAAGGCGAGGTTTGCACCTGCCCGTCCCGCGCCCTTATTCAAGAATCGATTTACGAACCCTTCATGGAACGGGCATTAAAGCGCGTGGCCGCGATCAAGCAAGGCAATCCGCTCGATACGGAAACGATGATCGGAGCTCAAGCATCTTCGGAGCAGGTGGAGAAAATTTTGTCCTATATCAGCATTGGAAAGCAGGAAGGAGCGGAATGTCTGATCGGCGGAAACAAAGCGGAGCTGAAAGGCGACTTGGAAGGCGGGTATTATATTGAGCCGACCGTATTCAAAGGGCACAATAAAATGCGGATCTTCCAGGAAGAAATTTTTGGGCCCGTCGTTTCTGTGACGACCTTTAAAGATCAGGAGGAAGCTTTATCCATCGCCAATGACACCCTGTATGGGTTGGGAGCAGGGGTATGGACCCGCGATATGAATACAGCTTACCGTTTCGGAAGAGGCATTCAGGCCGGGCGCGTATGGACCAACTGCTACCACGCTTATCCGGCGCACGCCGCATTCGGGGGCTACAAAGTTTCGGGGATTGGCCGCGAAACGCATAAGATGATGCTTTCCCATTACCAGCAGACGAAAAACCTGCTTGTCAGCTACAGCCCGGACGCTCTAGGGTTCTTCTAAGAAGGCCGGCGCCATGGAAGAAGTCCGAAAAGTTCTGGCCACTGACGCCGCCCTGGAGCTGATCGAGTTTTTGAAAGCCAAGTACGGCCCTGTCATGTTTCATCAATCGGGAGGGTGCTGCGATGGCAGCTCTCCGATGTGCTATCGAGATGGCGAATTTCTGATCGGCGATTATGACGTGTTATTGGGGGAAATCGGCGGAGCCAGCTTTTATATGAGCCAGGCTCAATATGAGTACTGGAAGTATACCCAACTGTTCATTGATGTCGTTCCCGGCAGGGGAGGCATGTTCTCGCTGGAGGGACCGGAAGGACTCCGGTTCTTGACACGCTCTCGCGTTTTCACAGATGAAGAGTTGAAGGCGCTTCAATTATAAGCACCCCTGTCAAGTAGACAGATATGAATGGAAACTGAACGATTAGGCGGCTGTAGTCAGGAAATCGCTTGGGCTGCAGCCGTTTATTGGTGCGAATTCGAGCTAGATCACTCAACCGATTCTATCGAAGGTAGTGTTTAAATTGAAAAGAATCAACAAAGTATCGGTTATCGGACTCGGGGCAATCGGAGCTGCTTATGCAAGTAAACTGCACGATTTGAACCCGAACTGCGTTCAGGTTATTGCTGATGAAGAACGGATTCGGCGTTACAAATCGGACGGACTATGGATCAACGGCAGACGCTGCGATTTCAATTATTTGACGCCGGAAGTGGAAGCCGGGCCGGCGGACCTTGTATTGGTGGCGGTTAAATACCAGGGGCTTCAACAGGCTATAGCCGATATTAAACATCATGTCGGACCGGAAACCGTGATTATGTCGCTGATGAACGGAATTTCTAGCGAAGAAATCATTGCCCATACCTATGGAAGCGAGAATCTGCTTTACGCGATGTGTGTCGCGATCGATGCAGGAAGAGAAGGAACGGACATCTCCTTTTCGAGTATAGGCAGAATTTGTTTCGGAGAGAAGAGGAATCCGTCTCATTCGCCAAAAGTACGGTCAGTCAAACAATTATTTGAACAAGCCGGAATTCCTTATGAAATTCCGGAAAATATGGAGCACGCGATGTGGTGGAAATTCATGATCAATGTCGGGATTAATCAGACATCGGCTGTGCTCAAAGCGCCGTACCGAGTGTTTCAAGAGATACGAGAGGCGCATGATTTAATGGTAACGGCGATGCAGGAAGTCATTGAATTATCGAAGAAAGCAGATGTACATTTAAACGAAGGGGATTTGGCTGCGTTTGATCTCATCTTAAGACAGTCGCTTTCGCCTGAAGGCAAAACGTCGATGCTTCAAGATATCGAAGCAGGTCGGAAGACCGAAGTGGAATATTTCGCAGGAACGGTATGTCAGCTGGGGCGCCGGTATGGCGTGCCTACTCCTGTCAACGAAATGCTGTTTAGAATGATTCGTGTGCTTGAGCAAGTCAACGGCAGGGGGTAATTTGATGTTCCGGACGAATAGAAGCCTTTTCATCCTTTTGATGAAAGGCTTCTATTTTTATCTCACTCCGTCGATAGAGACTAACAAAGATTGTCTAAAAAAACATAATTTTCAGACTATTGGTGTCGTTGTTGATTTAACCAGCAGTCCGTTACTATAAACATGTATGAAAGATTAATATTCATGGGAGGTTGATAAAGAAATGATGAATGGCAAAGAGTATTTGGAAAGTTTGAATGATGGTCGCGTCGTTTACCTGAACGGTAAAAAGATTGAAGATGTAACCACTCATCCTGCATACCAGAATTCCGCAAGATCGATTAAACGCATGTATGATTCGCTGCACGATCCGGAAAAAGCTTCCATTTTGACGACAAAAACCGAAGAGGGATACGTAACCCAGAAGTTTTTTAAAGCGCCTACGAGTGCCCAGGAACTGTTAGAATCCAGAAATGCGGTTGCTGAATGGTCAAGACTAAGCTTCGGATTTATGGGTCGGACGCCTGACTACAAAGCTTCATTTACTGCACACCTGGGCGCGTTTTCTGATTTTTATAAAGGTTTCGAAGGAAATGCGCAGAGATGGTACGACAAGACGGTAAGAGAAAATACGTTTTGTAACCACACGCTTGTCAATCCGCAAGTTGACCGTTCCAAACCGCTGCATGAGAATAAAGATGTCTTCGTACGCGCTGTCGATGAGCGTGATGACGGAATTATTGTAAGCGGTGCCAAATTGGTGGGAACAGCCGCAGCGCTCACTCACTATAACTTCGTATCCAATTATGGAGCTACTGATCTTGGGGATGGCGATCAAAGCAACGCATTAATCTTCTTTGTTCCGATGAATGCACCGGGGCTAAAAATGATCAGCCGCCAGTCTTATGAATTGGCAGCGGCCACAAATGGTACGCCGTTTGATTATCCGCTATCCAGTCGCTTTGATGAGAATGATGCGGTTATCGTGCTTGATAACGTATTTATCCCCTGGGAGGACGTGCTGACGTACAAGAATTTAGAAATAACGAATAACTTCTTCGTACAAACGGGATTCTTCAACCGCTTTTGCCTCCACGGCTGCACGCGTTTTGCCGTAAAACTTGATTTCCTGGCAGGAATGCTGCTGAAGGCAACTGAGATGTCCGGAACCCAACAATTCAGAGGTGTACAAGTCAATATCGGTGAAGTGTTGGCCTGGCGCAATATGTTCTGGGCGCTCTCCACAGCCATGTGTCACGAAGCGGTACCTGGACCTAATGGCATCGTAATGCCGGGTATGGATTCGGGAGCAGCCTATCGCGTGCTGGCGCCAATGGCATGGTTGAAGATAAAGAGCATTTTCGAGCAAGTGATCGCGGGCGGATTGATTCAATTGCCGTCAAGCGCAGAAGACTTCAATAATCCTGAAATCCGCCAGTACCTGGATACTTACTATCGGGGATCGGGAGTAACTGCTGAAGAACGCGTGAAGTTAATGAAGTTGGTTTGGGATGCCATTGGCACAGAGTTTGGCGGCCGACACGAGCTGTACGAAGTAAACTACGCCGGCAATACCGAAAACATTCGTTTAGAGACACTGAAAATAGCCGATGCTACGGGTCAATCAACTAGGTTTAAATCTTTTGTAGACCATGCGATGAGTGATTACGACCTTACCGGCTGGACGAATAACAACTGGATTAATGTAAAGAAAGAAGAGTTGGTACGCTAATGGACGACCGTTTATTTCGCAGCGCAATGGGGAAATTCGCGACAGGCGTTACAGTCATTACCACAGAATTAGAGGGTAAGCCTTATGGCATGACGGCAAACGCGTTTGTATCTGTCTCCTTGAATCCGAAACTAGTGCTCGTCTCCGTAGGGATACATGCACATATGCACAACAGAATCAAGGAATCGAAAAGGTATGCCGTCAACATATTAAGCGAGCACCAGCAAGATCTGTCAGCGCTTTTTGCCGGTCAGAAGAAAGACGGAACAGAAGTTAGATTCGCAACGTTGGATGGGATTCCTGTGTTAGAAGACACGATTGCAACCATGACATGCAACGTTACGGCTGAATACTTAGTGGGTGATCACACTTTGTTTATCGGTGAAGTCACGGATATTCGCCTGCAGGACGGTGAGCCACTGCTGTTTTCACAAGGAAAATACGCTCAGGTGTCAAAATAACCATAAACAGGTAAAAAAGGGTTGCATAGTAATGAAAATAGCATACAATTAATTTAAAACACTCATATGAAATGTGGCGAACCGAGCAAAAAACTGTGCATATGTAGAATTTTCTCTTCGCGCATTGTAAGCGATTGCATTCAAAAATATGGAGAACGGTATTTATTTTATTAAATAATGGAGGAATGAAAAATGTCCAAAGAACCGAATTTTGATGTTGCACAACTTGCCCATGTTGAAATTTATTCACCAAAGCCAGAGGAAACACTATGGTTTTTTAAAGATCTTCTTGGCATGGAAGAAACAACTAGAGAGGGCCAATCGGTATATCTTCGTGCCTATGAAGACCATTATCACCACACATTGAAGGTAACGGAAGCAAAAGATGCCGGTCTGGGTCATGTCGCCTGGCGCGCGAGTTCAAAGCCAGCTCTGGAGCGTCGTGTGAAAGCGATTGAAGCAAGTGGTTACGGAAATCAGTGGATTGACGGGGATCTTGGTCATGGAGATGCTTATCAGTTTCAGACACCTGACGGTCATAGTATGGAAATTTTATGGGATGTCGAGTACTATAAGGCTCCTGAAGAGAAAAGATCTGCTCTTTTGAGCCGGCCGCAAAAAAGACCATTACACGGTGTGCCTGTCCGTCGTTTAGATCATGTCAACCTGCTTGCAAGCGATGTCACGTCAAACAAGAACTTTCTCATGGATGAACTTGGATTCCGGTTGCGGGAACACATTATGTTAAACGATGGCAATGAAGCTGCCGCTTGGTTGAGTGTGAGTCCATTGGTCCACGAAGTTGCCGTCATGGGTGATCGAATGGGTGGCCGTGGTCGTTTACATCATGTTTGCTATTGGTATGGTTATCCGCAGCATTTGTCCGACATTTCCGATATTTTCACAGAGAATAATATCAAAATTGAGGCTGGCCCTGGCAAACATGGCGTAAGTCAAGCTTACTTCCTTTATGTGGTAGAACCTGGAGGAAATCGCGTAGAACTATTCGGAGATGCAGGTTATTTAATCTTTGATCCGGAATGGCAACCGATTCAATGGAAAGAGGAACAATTGGAGAAAGGCATTATCTGGTATGGTTCTCCGCTTCCTGCCGAGTTTTTCATGTACGGCACGCCAGTTATCCAACCGGCCAAGGTGTAAAGACGGCTATTGAAACGACACCGTCGCGTCAAGGGATACCCGCTTGAGCCGGTAAGTTGGTTTCCGCAATCAAGCAGGAGTGGAGATTAAGCAGTCTCATCTTCTGTTTATTCTCCACTCATCAAAGAAATATCAGGAGGTGATCGCATGAGTGAACACGGAAAATACATGGAAACCGGGGGCATCATGACGCATTTTCATGAGGATGGGCAGGGAGACCCGCTTCTGTTAATTCACGGATCAGGACCGGGAGTGTCTGCTTGGGCCAATTGGCGTTTGGTGTTTCCCGCTCTATCCAAGCATTTTCGATTATACGCGCCTGATGTTGTAGGTTTTGGATATACCAAACGACCTGAGGGAATCCATTACTCCGTTGATGTATGGGTAGACCATATGATTTCGTTTATCGAAACGAATAAGCTCCATAATCTATCTATGATTGGGAATTCGATGGGTGGCGCATTGGCACTCCATATTGCCTATAGAAGGCCGGACTTGGTAAACAAACTGATTCTGATGGGCAGCGTCGGATTGTCTTTTCCGATTACAGAGGAATTGGATTTGGTCTGGGGGTATTCACCTAGTTTCGAAAACATGAAACGTCTGATGAGTACTTTTTCCTACGACCAAACGATGGTTAAAAACGATAACCTTGTCCAACTGCGTTATCAAGCGAGCATCCAAGAAGGTTTTCAAGAAGCGTTTGCTTCCATGTTTCCCGCACCTCGCCAGCGGCATGTTGATGCGCTTGCCTTAAACGAAGAAGCGTTAAAAAGTATTACCAAACCTACTTTGTTGATTCACGGCAGAGAAGACCGGGTAATCCCTTTTGAGCAAACCAGCTTGAAAATGGAGTTGTTGATGCCCAATGCAGAACTGCATGTGTTTTCAAAGTGTGGACACTGGACGCAGATTGAAAAGACCGAACCGTTCTGTGAGCAGGTCATTCAGTTCTTAAGCCGGTGAATGACAGACTTATCGCAGTCTTGACGGACTTGGCTCTGCCTCGGCCGTCTTTATCAAATAATAAAGGGGCGGTTAGCATGCCATTTATTCAAATCAATATGATAGCGGGACGTACCCCCGAAAAAAAAGAGAAGCTGATTCACGAAGTCTCCCATACTGTAGCTAACGTTTTGGACGCACCAATTGAGACTGTCCGGGTCATGATTAACGAAATGCCCCCGGAACATTGGGGAATTGCCGGAGAGTCTGTGAAAAAGCTTCAATCCAAATAACCGGGAGTGATGGCTGTGGAGTGGACTCTGCTGGGGAATGCATGACCACGCCCCTGGGATGGGCCTCATTTCATTTACGGGAGAAACGTCATAGTGTGGGTATTAATACCAAAAAAGGTGTGAAGATAGATGACAAATAACAAGCTTTTATTCGATCATCATATTGTATCAGACCATAACGGAACTATTCACATGAACAACGAGAGAATCATTTTATTATCATCATCCGCTTTCGGAACGTTTCGAAAGGACTTGATTGAAAATATTGGAATGGACAGAATGAAGGGCTTCCTGATCCGTTATGGCAGGGATCTGGGGGTGAAAGATGCGAAAAATGTTCTCGCTATGAATTTATCCTCGGTTGAAGAATCCATTATCATGGGACCGGACATTCACATGATTAAGGGATTTACCGGCGTTAACACAACAATGTTGAAAGTTGAATATCTCCCGGATAAAACTGTGAAATCCATTCACATGGAAGGTATCTGGTATAACTCGTATGAAGCTGAAGACTGCGTGTCGCGGTTGGGCTCCCCGGGTTGTTACACGTTAGTCGGCTACGCTAGTGGGTATTTGTCTGCTATTTGCAACCACATTGTGATTGTAAAGGAATTAACTTGTGAAGGAATGGGGCATAAGGAATGTAGATGGGTGGGAAAATCCCTTGACCTATGGGACGGGGAAGTGTATGACTTCCTACGCTATTATGAAGACACACCCATTGTTAAAGAATTGGAAATAACCTATGAAAAACTATTGGAAGAGCGCAACAATCTATCCCGAATATCTAACATTCATAAAAAATTAACGGAAGAAATTATCAACGGGAATGATCTGCAATCGATCGCCCATATCGTTTATGAAACAACGGGCATTCCCTTGATCATTGAAGATGTCAATTTTCGCGCTTTCGCCTATTCAGGTTTAACGCCACAATTTTTTAAAGAGGCAAATGAAGATTTTAAAGACTATATCCAAAAAAACAAGAAACCCGTTCATGATCCGAATGTGACGCCTAACGGTTCTTTTTTGCATTCGACATCGATCAATGCATCCTGCCATTCTCGTTTAATCACGCCGATTTTCATTCGGGGAAAAATATCGGGTTATTGTTCATTTATATCTCAAAAAGTGAAAGAATATCCGGAATTCGACCTCGTTACTTTAGAGCGGATTGCCTCCGTTTGTTCGCTTTATCTGTTAAATGAAAAGACAAGCTTAGAATCGGCGGAACGGATGAAAGGACATTTCTTGGAGCGAATTTTACAAGGGCAGTTTTCTTCAAAGCAAGATATTCTTAATCACGGCAGTTATATTAATTTTGATCTGGAGCAGCCGTTTTACATCGTTATCCTCAAGTATCAAAATCAGCATGGGTATTTTGAGAATGAAATGCTAATATATGAAGAAATAATAGAAACGACCTTGCAATACTTTAAAAATAAGATGTGGAATGTATTAATGTGTCAACGTGGGAATAACATTGTGTTGCTTGTTCAAACGGAATCATTAGCTAATTTGGATATTTCAGCCTTATGTAACGGTGTTATCGAGCACTTAGCCCATATATTCAGAAAATACACCTTTCAGATCGGCGTCAGTTCGAAAGGGGAACAAATCGATCGCTCCATAGACTATTATGATGAAGCTATTGTCGCCTTGCGAATGAGTATGCCCAGCACAAAAAAAGTGGTTTTATTCGAATCTCTCGGTATAGTAGGGCTGTTGATTAACAATAAAAATGAGAGCGCTATCAAAAAAGCTGCGCGGCAGCTGCTAGGACCACTCTATTCGACTGATTGTAATAAAAATCCGGAATTGATTAAAACACTCTACATATTTTTGTCAAACGGCGGAAATCTCGAACAAACAGCAAATGAGCTTTGTCTATCTATGAGTGGACTCCGCTATCGTATTCATAAGATCGAGACTCTTCTTGAACAAGAATTGCGTAATCCGGCCTTCAATTATCAACTGTATCTCATACTCCAGGCGTTACTTGTGATAGGCGAAATCGCAATTTAATATACATGGGATTGTTAGTTGAAAAATGAATAGAAATGAGAGGGCTGCCGCGGCGGCCTATTTTCTATGATGTTGAGGAATCAGGAAGCATAGCCGGTTATTCGAACAGTCTGGGGTCCCGCCAACATTTTACCCAAAACATACGATATGACATTTTTCGTATAATAACTGAATTTTGGGTTCTAAACGCTATTCAACAGAAGAAAATTATACGTCTAACGTTTATGACTAAGGATAGTCGGGAATTGGTAAGAAGATGCGCGGCGTTCCTAGGGCTTTAAATGACTGCCCACGCTAGCTTGACACTCAAAAGGCGAGAAGCTGAAAGTGAAAAAGTTCGTTCATTTTGCTATGATAAGCAAGATACCAAACATTGCAGGTAGGATGTCACCTCCTTTCTTCGCGTGCTCATTATAATTGTACTCGTAATCAGGAATGTGAATAATCATAGTAATAAAATCGGAAAAGAATGAAAAAAGTATTGCATCATTAAAATTAATTATGTTATGATTCTTTACAAATAAATAATAAGGCTTCCTAATGCGGACCGACCATTCAACTGGAGGTCTCATTCTCTCGAAGTTAATGTGGATCGAACATACAAATGGAGGTCTCATTTTCTTAAAGGGGGAATGAGACCTCTTTTTATTATTTTTTAAATCAGTATATTCTTATTTGAAATTGTTAATGGGTCGTTCAAAGCTTTTTACTGGGAGGAAGTTAATGTGGGCACAAAGTTTAGGATGAACTCACGTCAAAAAAGGATGTGGCCCATTCTCATATTGGGAGCTTTTTTTGAAGGCTTCGATGATGCGGTAATTAATATAGCTCTGCCGTATATAATGAAAGATTTTGGAATAACGACACAGATGTCCGGGTATGCCCTTTCCATCATTGCCGTTGGAACGATGGTTGCATTCTTCGTATCTCGAATGGCAGACACGATCGGACGTCGCCAGGTTTTTTTATCAAGTGTTTATATGTATTCAATTTGTAGTCTAGTCACAGCTTTCGCACCTAATATTGAGGTTTTTATTTTCCTGCAGTTTGTTGCACGTATTTTCTTAATCGGTTGCTGGTCTGTCGGGTATGTCATTCTCTGTGAGGAGTTTTCAACAGAACATCGAGGAAGTGCTGTTGGACGATTCCAGCTTACAGCGGTTTTTGGTGCTTTGTTGATTGGAATCCTGCTTCCCATCATAACGAAGCTTGGGCTAAGTTGGCGAGTACTTTACATTGTTGGAGCATTTCCGATGATTCCTGTATTCCTGCTTAGAAAGAGACTGCCTGAAACAGAGGCTTTCCTGCAATTGCAAGAGGAGAAGAAACTCGGTAAAAAGCTCCCGAAAGGAGACTTTTTCGGACCTTGGAAAAGCCCTTATATCAAATACACGGTGGTCATGTCCATCGTATGGGTATTTCTCTATTTCGGAATCAAAGGTACTTTAAATTTCTTTACCTTAAGGGTTGTAAACGAATTGAACTGGACCCCAAACATGGTGAGCATCGGCTTATTGACTCAAACCATTACGGCAATGCTTGTCATTGCTTTGAATGGCAAGCTGATGGATCGTATCGGACGCAAGCGTGCCGCGACGATCATTATCATCGTTGGATGTATATGTAGTGTTTTAATGTTCACCCTTCATAATTTTTACGCTGTGCTCATCTGTAGCATTATCTCAGCTGGTTTCGTGAACTCTTTCCTCATTGTCGGATCAACGCTGACCAATGAGCTCTTTCCCACTGAAATTCGTGCGAGTGCTATGGCCTGGGCAAATAACATCGTTGGCCGCTTAGGGCAAATCTTAGTCCCTACTGTTGTTACAACAATCGCCCTATCGCTCGGCTTAGGGAATGCCGCTGCCCTAGCTGTAAGCTTACCGATCATTTCCCTTATTCTTATCCTGGTTTTCTTACAGGATACGGGTAAGAAAACCATAAATAAGCCTCTCGAAAATAAGGGAATAACGGAAAATAGCTGACTATATAAAGAGATAAAAGGAGCAAGCAAAAATGAGTAAAAAAATGAGTTTAGGATTATTCATTCAGTTACCTGGGCAACATTTAGCAAGTTGGAGACATCCGTCATCACAGTCACATCGTAATTATGATATCGATTATTTTATTGAAATTGCACAAATAGCAGAGCGTGGTAAATTTGATATGTTATTTATTGCCGATTCGGTAGCTCGTCCCATTCATGAAAATTCGTATTCCGAATTAAAACTAGATCCATTAATGATTTTGGCAGCTGTCTCAAGTGCTACGAAAAAAATCGGGCTTACCGTTACAGCATCAACGACTTACAATGAGCCGTTTCATATCGCAAGGAAATTTGGTTCTCTGGATCATATATCAAAAGGACGAGCAGGTTGGAATGTCGTTACATCTGCCAACGATTTAGAAGCGACTGTCTATGGAAAAGAAGAACATTTGTCACATGCTGATCGTTATGAACGCGCAGAAGAATTTCTAGATGTAGTGAAGAAATTTTGGTTCTCCATTGAAGGGGATGCGGTTGTTGCAAATAAAGAAACCGGTCAATTCATTGAAGTATCCAAAGTTCATCCCGTCAAACATGAAGGTAAATGGTTTAAAGTAAGTGGATTATTAGATGCACCGGCACCACCGCAAGGACATCCGGTAATCATTCAAGCTGGATCATCAGAGGCAGGTAAAGAACTCGCTGCCAGAACAGCTGAAGTTATATTTACAGCTTGCCAATCCTTGCAGCATGCACAAGCATTTTATGAAGATCTGAAAGGTCGTCTAGCTAAATATAATCGTGACCGTGATGACGTAAAGATTATGCCGGGGGTATATATTACGGCTGCAAAGTCTGAAGAAGAGGCACGTCAAAAGCGTGAAGAGCTAAATAAATTGATTATGCCAGGTGCTGGGCTTCTGTTTTTATCCGAATTTACACAAATCGACTTTAGAGGATTTAATCCAGATGATCCATTCCCAGATTATGATACATATGCGGATCCTACAAATCCACGAGTTCGTTATAAAATTATTTGCGATATTGCCAAACATGAGGGATTAAAAACGCTGCGTGATATATATGAACGCATTTCTTCAGCGCGTGGACATTTTGAAGTAATAGGAACACCTGAACAAATTGCAGATCAGTTAGAAGAGTGGTTTGTTAAAGGGGGGGCAGACGGATTCAATATTATCCCGCCAACCTTCCCGGAAGACTTAAATCTTATTGTCGATTATGTCATACCAGAGCTACAAAGACGAGGTCTATTTAGAGAAGAGTATGAGGGAGATACGCTGCGCAGTCATTTAGGACTAAAAATTCCGGAAAACCCTAATACAAAAAAACATAAAAATCAACAAGTAGCGCCTAGTTTTCAATAAATGATCAAGGGGGAAATATATGGTTTTGAACGTACAATCTGTTGAACAAATGATATTAGAACAAAAAAAATATTTCTATAGCGGCGCTACAAAGGATATTGAATTTCGCAAAGAACAGCTAATAAAATTAAAAACTGCTATTCAAACAAATGAGAAGGAAATCATTGACGCCTTATATAAGGATTTGCGAAAAAGTGAATTTGAAGCGTATGCAACAGAAGTTGGTTTGGTTTTAAATAGTATAAGTCATATGATTAAGCATATAGATAAATGGGTCAGACCTGTCCAGGTAAAGACACCCCTGCAGTTCCAACCGGGAAAAAGTTTTATTGTACGAGATCCATACGGGGTCGTATTAATTATCGGACCCTTTAATTATCCTTTCCAACTTGTGATTGAACCTTTATTAGGGGCCATCATTGGCGGAAATACGGCAATTATTAAACCATCGGAATTATCGATTCACACAACTGCTATTATTAAAAAAATTGTAGAAGAGATCTTTGAAGAAAAGTATATACGAATAGTCGAAGGTGAAAAAGAACTCGTTCAACAATTAATTCATGCACCATTTGACTACATCTTTTTCACAGGCAGTATTGAGGTTGGCAAAATTGTGATGCGCGCGGCGGCCGAGCGTTTAACCCCGATTTCATTGGAGTTAGGTGGTAAAAGCCCTGTGATCGTTGACGAAACAGCAAATTTAGGTATCGCAGCGAAACGAATTATTTGGGGAAAATTCACCAATGCCGGGCAGTCCTGTGTAGCACCTGATTACTTGTTCGTCCATGCGTCCATTTATGAAAGATTCATTGAAAAGCTGAAAAAAACAATTGAACAATATTATGGAGAAAACCCACAAAAGAGCCCTGATTTCGGTCGGATTATTAATGAACGTCATTTTCAAAGGATTGAACAAGTATTAGAAGCAGATGCACATCTTATTACATTTGGAGGTCAAAAAGATATCTCGGAATTATACATGGCTCCTACTTTTTTAGAAGGTGTCACTTGGGAAAGCAAAGTGATGGAATCGGAGATTTTTGGACCTATCTTACCGATTATGAAATATACAGACATAACACAGGCCATTCATGAAATTCGACAGTTAACCAAACCATTAGCAGCTTATTTATTCTCTGAAAATGAGCAAGCCGTCCAATTCTTCCTTCAAGAGCTTCCTTTTGGTGGAGGTAGTATTAACGACACCATGTCTCACGTTGGTAATGTTTATTTACCCTTCGGTGGAGTTGGTTCTTCAGGAATGAATGTGTATCACGGAAAGGCTAGTTATGAAAGCTTCACACATCCGAAATCCATTTTAAAACGCTCGACCAAGCTAGCGAGTGACTTATCATATCCGCCCTATAAAGAAAAGGTAAAGATTGTGAGAAAGATTATTAAATAAAGGATGTCCAGCGGCGTCGGACACGGTATAGTTTTTTTCATTCTATTGAGGTATGCTATATTTGAATGTGAAATACAAGAAATTCCAAGAAAAAAGTAGGAGCTGCCCCAAGACAACGTTACCGTATTTGCTGCAACATGCTTACAATCCGGCAGATGGGTTCCCTTGGTCGGATGAGGCTTTTGAAATTGCAAAGCGCGATAATAAACCTATTTTCTAGTATTACTGGAAGGAGTGATTAGTTATGGGTAATTCTATTCCACAGGTCACACTTAATGATGAAGTTACTTTACCGGTTATAGGTTTGGGTACATATACACTTAAGGGTAATGAAGGTGTCAATGCTATAGTAGGTGCAATTGATATAGGCTATCGACTAATTGATACTGCTTATAATTATGAAAATGAAGGAACAGTAGGCGAGGCCGTTAAACGCACTGGCGTTCCAAGAGAAGAATTAAGAATTACATCTAAATTACCGGGTCGCTACCAAGCGTATGATAAAGCTGTTACTACCATTCAAGAATCTTTATACCGTGCAAATCTGGATTATTTTGATTTATATCTTATTCATTGGCCTAACCCTAAACAGGATAAATATTTGGAAGCATGGCAAGCATTAATTGACGCTAAAAAATGGGGTCTTATTCGCTCTATTGGTGTCAGTAATTTCTTGCCTGAACATATTGAGCGTTTAGAAAAAGAAACGGGCGTTAAGCCAAGCGTAAACCAAATAGAATTACATCCATTTTTCAATCAAGCACAACAAAGAAAATGGCATGAAGAGAACAACATTAAGACAGAATCATGGAGTCCACTAGCCCGAGCAAGTGTACTCTTACAAAATGACACTATTCAAAAGATTGCCGAGCGTCATAACAAGTCAATTTCACAAGTAATTTTACGTTGGCATTATCAACTTGGAGCCATTGGAATTCCTAAATCTTCATCTCCCGAACGGCAGCTTGAAAATATATCTATTTTCGACTTTTCCCTAGATGAAACAGAAATGAGCATTATTTCAGGATTAACTCGCTCTGATGGAAGGATTAATAATCAAGATCCTGCCACATATGAAGAATTTTAAACCGGAAATTATCCCGAAAATCCAAAACTCATGTCTAACTAGACATGGGTTTTTCTTTTTGTAGGAGGGTATGAGCTAGCAGGGCTAGTTGAAGCAGTAGGCAATGATGTACAACAATTTGAGAAAGGCGACCAAGTTTTTGCATCTTGCGGTATATGACCGATGAGGATGCCGCCGCCGTTCCTATTGGGGATCGAGAAGAAACTAACGACCGTTCCCCGGTGGAATTTCGGGAAACGGTCGCAGCGAATAAGTGTCTTTTTATTCGTGTCTACTTGACAGGGTTATGACCAATTGGCACGACTTTTCATTGTTAGGCTTTAGACATTTGATGAGGTGCCTTTCGCCTAAGGTCATTCTAGAGAGAATTATTGGAAGCACTTTAAACGAAAATAAAATAGCATTTAAGAAGATTAGTGGAACCCGTAAGGGGGAATGAAGTCACCTTGATTCCTGGGCCTTCCGGACTGATTTCTACGTTTCTTTCTTACGCTTGGGAGCGGAAACTGAGCAAAAATCCGGAGGAATTTGGCAAAGGGGCTCCCGAGAGCGTTGCCGGTCAGGAGTCGGCCAATAATTCCGCCGGTGTAGGGAATTTGGTTCCCCTTCTATCACTTGGAAAACCATTTTCTTGAACAGCAGCCATATTATTGTCGGCCATGATGATTCATGGGGTTACCCCTGGGCCGCTGTTAGTTACGAACCATCCGGACATTTTCTGGGGATTAATTGCTAGCATGTATATTGGGAATATCATGCTTTTGGTTCTGAATCTTCCTTTGGTAGGCCTATTTATCAATATTCTGCGAACGCCTAAAACCTGTTGATGCCCATAATTCTAGTACTGTGTATCGTAGGAGCTTATGCTGTTAATAATTCCGTTACCGATTTGTGGATTATGATGATCGCAGGAGTGGTTGGATACTTTTTGGAAAAATTAGGTTTCTCAACGGCCCCCCTTATTCTTGCCGTGGTCATCGGCCCCATGTTGGAAGACGCGTTGCGGCAGTCCTTGCTGCTATCCCATGGTAGCCTTACCATTTTTATCAACCAGCCCATCGCGTGCTCCCTTCTAGTCATGACATCAATTGTCACGATGTATATTGTCAAAATTGATTCGAATGTTTCTTCGTAAGAGAGTCCAATCAAATAATGCAGCTGAACGATAGGTTGACAAATCTGTCATTCAGTTATACGAAGGCGGTACTCAATATCTGGTTTGGTCACTTAAAAACTTCTCCAAGTCAGGAGAAGTTCTTTTGTGTACTTTGAGATTCTGATAATTCTTGATAGGAACTTGTTCAAGTGATGCTTAAAGATTTATAATGAACAAAGTAAAGAAAATTGAAGACTGCAGAAGAACATGGCTCTAACCAAATTTCAAGTACAATAAGAAAGCGGGATAAGTATGGGACGTAAGTGGAACAATATTAAGGAAAAAAAAGCCTCAAAAGACGCAAGCACGAGTCGTATTTATGCAAAGTTTGGAATTGAAATTTATGTTGCTGCTAAGAAAGGTGAACCAAATCCGGAATCTAATGGCGCCCTAAAATTCGTACTCGAACGGGCAAAAACGTACAATGTACCGAAATCAATCATTGACCGGGCGATTGAAAAAGCAAAAGGAAGCTCAGAAGATAACTATGTAGAGCTTCGTTATGAAGGTTTTGGCCCCAATGGGTCTATGGTCATCGTAGACGCACTGACAAATAACGTGAATCGTACTGCTTCGGACGTACGCTCCTGTTTTAATAAAAATGGCGGAAGCATGGGTGTAAGCGGGTCCGTATCATATATGTTTGATTCAACGGCAGTCATAGGTCTAGTGGGTAAAACATCAGATGAAGTATTTGAGCTATTAATGGAAGCAGATGTAGACGTACGTGACATTTTTGAAGAAGATGAAGCCACCATTGTTTATGCTGAACCTGATCAGTTCCATGCCGTGCAAGAAGTATTCAAAAATGCCGGAATAACGGATTTCACGGTTGCTGAGATTACGATGCTCGCGCAAAATTATGTAACTCTTGCGGAAGACGCGCAGGCACAATTCGAAAAGTTGATTGATGCGTTAGAGGATTTGGAAGACGTACAGCGAGTTTACCACAATGTGGATGCGGAGGATTAACCGAATTACCGAAACATCGAATATCTGAAAGGTTTTGTCTCACGACATAAACCTGAACGATTTGGATCCTGTATTTAAGTCATGTCGATTCATAGCCTGATTTGGTTGCATTTTACTTAGGGCTTGCCGCGGAAGAGAAATATGCCCAATCCTTTAGGGCCTTGGATCGCGGTCAAAAAGCAGAGTCGATCCGCGTTACACTCGGTTCTTTAATCATTTAGCAGCGTTGTGGGTTCACGGATCGAGAAACGTGTGCAGCATTTCGTTGAGAACCTCTACTTGCAGTACTTCATTGAGTTGCTTGGCTTGCTGATGAACAGCTAACCTTGGAAATCACAGAATATGCATTAACTGCACCACAAGTCGATGCATGCGAAGATGAAGATACCCATGGTGACGACGATGATCACAAGTCGCGTAAAGGAAAGTCAAGCGCACTTGCTGTAAACGCTACTACGAATGCTCTAGACGAGTCCAACGTCACCAACAAAGGCATGCCAAAACATGATGCTTCTTTGTGCTCCGGTCGAAATTGCATATCCGAAATCAGTAATCGAGCCTATGGAAATAATTCCATAGGCTCGATTGAGGTTTAATAAGAAACTGATAGAGAGGATTGTGTGTAACTTAATGAAACTGGATACTTTATTCCCATTACTATAAAAGGAGAAAACACTATTAAATTGTTTGCTCTGAATAGAAGAGAACTGATTGAACAAAGACTAAAAAAGACAATTTTAGTTGTGTCTAATGATGAAAACTATTCATCTATCGAGGCGATTCTGAATAGTAAAGGAGCATACTCGAACTTTCATGAAAATAGGAGAAAGATAATTGAAATAATAAATGATTTAGATAATAGTCAAGTATTCAATAAGGAATATTTAATTAATATGCTCTATGCAAACACAATAACTATATTAGAGTCTTACCTCTCTGATACATTTATTCAAACGGTATTAAGCAACGATGTGTACATAAGAAATTTTGTTGAAACATTTCATGACTATAAAAAAGAGACGTTAAAAATGACAGATATATATATTAATTATGAAAGTTTAAGTGTAAAGGTAACAAAATCTATGATGGATGTCATTTACCATAATATTGATAAGGTTAAAGGTATGTATAATGATACTTTAGCGGTTACTTTCCCAAAGGATTTAACAAAAATTATTTTTAGCAATTAAAAATAGACATGACATTGTGCACAGAAATGGACGAAGAGTGGTTGATAAATCAAAACGAAGAACAAGTACAGGCTTAGATGATAACGTACCATTGTTAATTGGGTGTTACTGCCAACGCATAATGTCCGCCAGTTGACGGCGTAAGTTGTCCTGCTGGTGACGGACAAGTTGTCCGCACGAGACTAGGGGAATGGGAGAATTACGATAATTCTCCCTGGATGACTCGCTTGACCATATGATCGTCGATGATGCGATGTTTGTTTTGTGATCCATGGATGAGAACGTGTGTAAATACTTTGTTGATCAGTCTGGCGGCTCCGCTCGAGAAACGGAAGATGTCATCAATCGCTCCTTCGGTGAAGATGTCGTGATCAGCGCCGGCGTACGTCATGTGACGGCGAATATAATCGCCGGTCTGAGACCTGTCGTAATACGGCAATTTACATTGCAGGTCGATCCGCTGCCGGATAGCCGCATAAGCCTGTAGGTTCAGGCGATCCCAGAGCACACTCTGACCTACCAGGATCAGCGCCATGGGACTCTGCGCATCCATCTTGAAATTGAGCAGAAAGCGTACTTCCTCCAGGATCTCGCGATCGAGCAGATGGGCCTCGTCGACAACGACAACAGGCAAGAGCCGGTGAATACCGCGCATAAGCTCGATCTCACGATGCAACTGGCGTTTGGCATCGCCACGGTAGAATTTTGATTCGCAGCCGAGCTGTTCGAGCAGCCCCTTGTAGAAATGCCGCGGGGTCAGCTTCGAATCTGACAAGTAGAGCACCTTGTACTTGGCTGGATCGAGCACTTCGGTGAACCGGCGAATCGTCGTCGTTTTGCCCGTGCCGCAGTCACCGGTCACTACGGCGAACCACTGCCGGTGGGCAGCATACTCGAGACGGCCGAGCGTCTCCTCAAAAGAGCTCGCTCGTCGGTATGTCTCGCGAAAACGGGGAACGTCCAAGACCGTAGAATGACTCAAACATGACCGTCCTCCTTGCTCACCCGGCGGTAGGCCACGGCGGGTATCTGCTCAGCCTTGCGATCTCGACTTCGTTCTTCCGCCACCGTGAGCAGTCTTGATGTATCTGCTGGAACGGGGCTCAAATGCTCCGGCAGCGGAGGGCGCTTGCCTGCACGTTCCCCGATGACAAGTTCCCGAACGCGCCACGGCGTATGACCTTCGTACTCGACCGTAAGCGCAATTCGGTTGAGTGGTACCCTTGGTCTGAAGAAGCTTTTGAAAAAGCGAAACAGGAAAACAAACCTGTCTTCTTATCTATGGGGTATTCTTATTTAATGAAATAAAATTCCACTTGCCATTGATGTCGTGTCGATCAAGGAACAATTGACTTTAGAGCGCGTCAAAACAAGGTTTATATAAAAAAAGAGACAATGCGTATCATTGTCTCTCGGTTGGAAAAAAGTATATTATCTCATTTGATTTGCCGTTAAGTAATACAAAAACCAAACAGCGTGGTTTTGTTCGTCTGCCGACGCACGCCGGAAAGTTTCTTTAATGTATGGGTCATTGGTTTTTTCAGCAATATCAAGATAAAAGTCCGTTGTCATTTGTTCATCCTTAAAAGATGCTCTAAGACCTGCTGTGTACTCTGTTTCACATTGTTCGATGATTTGTGGTGTAGGCTGCCTTCCAGTTAAGGACACAAAGATTTGTGAGAAGGCTTGGTAATGCTTGATTTCATCGTTTCGAATTTCAAGAATTTGATTTCTTGCTTCTTGATTAGGAGCAAGTTTCGCCAACTGTTCATAACAAAAAATTGCGCTATATTCTCCATTGATTGCTTTGGCAATATCCGCGATTAGATTCATATCGGCTGAAGAGTGGAAGAGAATTTGATTATTATAATACATCTTCTAATTGTCTCCTTTCAATTGCACATTCGCCCATTCATACTATGATGCGAGGGACTACGACGAACGTTGTCCGGTTAGAAATTAAATGAATTTGACATCAATATCGATATTAGACTCTTCGCGTGTATATGTGATTCGTTCGATGATGCTTTGCGCTAATCCGTTTAATTGTTCGGGTTCGGCGTTCTCCGCATTCCAAGCCTTCTTGAATTCTTCAATGCGTTGTAAGCGTTCTTCGGTTGTCAATCCTTCCTTATGTCCTAACGTCGCGACCAATTATTTCAGTTCGTTTTGCTTGCGTTGAATTTGTGCTGACAATTCATCCGTCTTTACCTTGACTTGCTCCTTGTTCAATGTGCCCATGATGTAAAGATCGGTGATTCTATCGAATCCGCTTTTTAGCTGTTCAATTTTATTTTCTTTCGAAGCGATGAGATTCTTCAAATCGTGTTCATCTTCGCTTGTCAATTCTTCACCCCGTAACCGATCTTCGTATTCGGTCAAGAAGTGATTCAGCGCGTTATAAATTACCTCGGCACTAACACCACTATTCCTGCATCGGTTCCCAACGTGATCTGCATGTTGGCACGTTTTCAACGAAACTTTTTGATTCGATGTCTTGAAGGTGAAAGCCATATTGTAGCCGCATTTCCCACAACGTACAAGACCGGATAGGGGATAAGCCATTTTTCGTGCTTTTGTCGGTACAAGTTTACGTCGGGAAAGCGCGGACAATATTTCAGTGTGTTCTTCTTCGGTTTTAAGAACGGCATGATTGCCGCGAACCTTGATCCATTCTTCTTCGGGCTTTTCCATCAAAGGTGCGGTACGTTTGTTCTTGTGACCGCTCCCCGAAGTTTTGCCATAAATCACATAACCCAAGTGAATTTCCGATGTCAAGATTCGATGAACCGCGTTTTCTGACCATGAAATAGGCTTGTCAAGCCTGCGCGGTTTTCCTGGTCTCAACACCCATTCGATTCAATTCCCATGCGATGCGGTAACATGGATTTCCTTCGAAGTGACGTTTCTTGATTAGTTCATAAATAATCAACTTATCAAGGTCAACATAAGCGTTTTCGTAAGCGGATTATAAACGTAAGGGAAGGGCGGTTTGCCATTTGTCCAGTTGCCGTTCTTTGCTCCGCGCTTCTTGCCACGATTCAAACGCCTCCTGATCATGCGGTACTCGCGACGAGAAAACACGCCTTCGATGTCATTTATCAATTCGGCTTCTTCGTTGTTGAAATCATAAACCTTTGTTGGAGTAATGACCTTCGTAACCGAATTCTTCAAGATGCGTCGAATCTTGCCTTGAGCTTCAAGATCACCGCGACTTAAACGATCATAATCCATGACAAGAACGGCATCGAAAAGATCGGCTTCAACGTCTTGTAACAAGCGAACCATTTCGGGGCGGTATTCGATTGAAGCTGATGAACCGATTTCTTTGTAGATCGAATATCGCCAACCATAAGAGGTTGCCAATTCAATCAATTCGCGTTCGTGTTTGTTCAAATCGTCCTTATCGTCGGGTACTTCGCCGCGGCTTTTTCGAAGGTATATGGCAACGTCTTTGACTTCGTATTTTTGCTCCATGACACTCATCCTTTTCAATGACATGTATTGTATCTTAGATAGTAAATGGAAAAATATAGTATATCAATCTGCGATTGATATATTCAAATAAGCTAAAAAGACAACGAGCGAATATGCCCGTCGTCCTTTGCCATCATGCCTTCTTCAAGTTTGATTCAGCGATCTTATTCAATAACACGCCCGCCCGTTTGATTGCTGCCTCACTGGGCGGTTTGCTTGTGCTCTTATTGTCATGTTACCGCTTCGGAATGTCGCGGTGGTTGTGTGTTCTTCCTTGCTTTCACTTATCAATTGGATACCTTTGATGGTTCCGAATAATTTCATGTTTAACCCTCCATAAACAAGAAAACCGCCATAGCGAATGCCATGACGTTTCGTGCTTGGTATCTGATTTGTGCTTCATAGCTTTCGATTTAGCGGGTCGAAGGCTTGAAGCGACCTTTCCTATTTGATCAATGAAAAAACGTCAGCAGCGAACGGCTGATGACGTGTCCTAATCAAACCCTTTATTCGCTTTTAGATAATTTCGCTTTCGCCTTTGCACGTGTCAATGTTGCCTTCGATATTCCCGTCATGGCTTCAACTTGCGTATACGAATTATGTTCCAATAACGACAATGCGTGTTCGATCTGCTTCCGATTGAACTTCTTCGGTCGACCTTCGCGGAAGTCGGGCGATTGTTTTGCTATCGCTTTTCCTTCTTGCGTCCGTTCGACGATTAAATTCCGTTCCATTTCCGCTACGGCAAGCATTGTCTGAAGGAAGAACCGTCCCATCGTCGTATTTTCCAGCAGACCGACATTCAACACGTGAACCTTTACGCCCTTCTTAAATAACGATTCAATGATTTCAATTCCTTCCTTAACGTTCCGCGCCAACCGATCAAGCTTCGTAACGACCAATGTATCTCCGGTTTTCAACTTCGAAACAAGTTCTTCAAATCGCGGTCTGCTTGTCGTCGTTCCGGTAAACTTTTCTTCGGTAACTTCTTCGCAACCCTCCGCTTTCAACGCTTCGATTTGGACTTTTAAGTCCTGTCCCAATGTGCTGACTCGTGCATATCCGTATTTCATGTGCGATTTCTCCTTCACACTTTTGATTATGAGTTTTGATTACGTCTTATAACTTGATGCTATCAGACCCCAAAAACATAATCAATACTTAAAAAGTTATGAATATACGGGTACTAAAAAGAAAAGGCAACCGTTCGCTTGGTTGCCCGATCATTCATCTTCATCGCTTGCTTCGATTTGTTTCACAAATTCACGATCTTTTTCCCATAAATCGCTGATTGATTGTTCGATGGGGAACACCGTCAACCAAATATCTTTTTGCCTTGCCCATCGTCGGAGTTGATCAAGGTCGCGGCAAGCTTCGGCATCTTTTCGATGTTTCGGTGAGCATAGAACGACATCGAAGGGAATGCCAACTTCATTATCTTGGACGCGGCTTCGCCGGGAGGACGGGCGGCTGTTAGCCCGCTTCCGGGATGGAGATGCGGCGCCTGCTTCCGCTGGTGCAGGACAAAACCGCCATCGGCGGGCGAACGACCGCCTACGTGTGTGAGAACTTTGCCTGCCAGTCGCCGACGACGGACGTAGAGGAATTGCGCGAGCTGCTGCACGTATCCCTGGAATCGATTGGCGAAGATCCGCATGCTGGATAACCTGAATCTCAAAGCTGAAACCGATGATGAGTAGGCGGAGGCTATATACAGCATTGAACTAACGGAAACTTGCACGATTATCAGTAAAAGGGCAAGAGGGACGAGACGATCCGTCAGAGCTAACCGGATAAACGGAAGGACCGTTCGGCAATTTGTCCGAACGGTCCTTTGTCACGCTTCAGGCCTTTTATCTACTTTTGCTGAATCATCGTTTGCCATACATTGGCGTTGTCATAGCCGAGACGCCAGGCCGCTACACCGGCCAGCTCGTACTTCTTGGCGAGGTCGATGCGCGCCTTGATGGTCGCTTCGTTCTCAAGCCAGAAGACGTTCTTGTACCCGTCCTGCATATATTCGACTTTGTACTGCTGGAAGCGGGCGTCCCACGTTTTCGTAGCCTTTTTCTCTTGAATGAGCGGTTCAAGGTCCTTCATCAACAGGGCGCGGTTGCTCTCCAGATTGCCCGCGCTGTCGACTTTCCATTCGCGAACGTAGAATGGCACGCCCATGATCAGCTTGTCGCGAGGAATGCCGTACGACAAAAATTCTTTGATGCCTTCCTCGACCCAAGGCAATCCGGCTACGGAGCCCGGCTCAGTACTGCCTTTCCAGTATTGGTCGTAGGTCATCGTGATGATGTAGTCGACGATGCCTCCCAGCTTCTCGTGATCGTAGGCGGTTTGCGCATTCCACTTCGCGCTGCCGCGTGGCAGATCGACGGAGATGAGCAAGTTCCGGGCGTGGGCGGCGGCGGTGAGCTCTTCCATG
Source organism: Paenibacillus sp. EPM92 (assembly GCF_016586185.1). NCBI lineage: Bacteria > Bacillati > Bacillota > Bacilli > Caryophanales > Paenibacillaceae > Paenibacillus > Paenibacillus sp. EPM92. Next base: position 25,878 of record NZ_BCPS01000079.1, on the reverse strand, counting down.
AACGCGGTGAAATTGGCGCGGTCGCTGCCAGATAGGCTTTCGAAGTCGATATTCAAGCCGTCGACGCCGAGCTGGGCCGCTTTATTGACGAGCGTGCCGATAAACTTGCCCCGCGCTTCCTTGGAGGCGAGGAAGGCCGTCGTCAGCTTCGGATCGAATTGGTTGTGAACGAGCGGGTGAACGGCGTAGCCTTGTTTCTTCAACCAGGCAACCGTATCTTTGTTGGACGTGTCCGTCACATTGCCCGCGCTATCCTCGAGATTAAAATAGGTCGGAGAGACGACGTCAAGTCCGGATGTCGTATTGACATGGCTGCGGATAGTGCCGTCGCTGGATGTGCCGTTCCATCCCCAGTATTGAAGCTTGCGCAAGTTGTCCCAAATGGCGGTCCCTCCGTCATATAAACGAATGGAGGCATTGCTGTAGCCTTTGGCGTAATTCAACGCCGCTGGTATGGTATTGAAGTCGGCAATCAAGTTGTTGTTTTGGAAAACTTGATAATACGGATAATTAGACCAGACGGTTTGGTTGCTTCCCGCCAATTTCGGCGCTTCTTCATTGACGATCCGGGTATGGTCATACCACTTGGCATAAGCAATCGCATCGTCCACGCTTAAGAATGCGTCCAGGTAATTGTTGTTCTGGTAGACCTTGAACGATTTGACGTTCGAGAACACGACCTTACCGGTGGACGTATTCACGATCGTCGAATTGCTCCAGCGCAGCGATTCGGCGATCGCATCTTCCAAATAAGCGAACTTCCAGCTATCCGTCGTGTATTTTCCCTGGTACACCTGATACGTCTTGGCGCCGGTTTGGCGAAGCTCTGTCTTCTTGGCGGCAGCCACATTGTCCCACACCCAACGATGCGTGCTGAGGTCGACAATGTGTGCGTTCGCCCATTTCGTTGCTTCGGCAATCGCGTCGTTAAGCGTAACGAACGTCCAGCCGTCCAACGTGTTATCGCCTTGATACAGCCGGTAACGGGGATAATTGTTCCACACCCAGCCGCCCGACTGCAGGTCGCGCACGCTTGCGCTGCCCCACTTGGACGCTTCGCGGACGGCTTCGTCCAAGGTCGCAAATTCCCAATTGGGGGTGCTGTAGCCGTGCTGATACACTTTGTACCGGGGATAATTGTCCCAGAGCCAGTTGCGTGTGCCGATTTCTTCGACATGGGAATCAGCGAACCAACGCGCGTAATTTTCCGCTGTCTTGTAATCGCTAGTTTCCAATATGAGTTTCGTGTCTTGATATACGCGGTATTTCGACGTCTTATCGGCTGCCGCGGCGTTGCCGGCGACGGATAAGAACAAGGTTATGGCGGCAAGCGACAGCAGGGTCTTACGCTTCAACATGCATCAGCCTCTTTCTGCTCGAGTCTACAAAACTACCACTCTATTAAACGCGGAAAGAGGCCTGAAAGTTGCAAGGAAAATAAATGAAGAAAAAGCTTACCTCGCGGTAAGCTTTCAGGTAATGCTCGTTATAGGCGATAAGGTTAGGCGACGTACGCCACGATTTCCTCTTCCAGCTCAAGCCGGATTTGTTCACGGAACACCCGCATGCCATGCTGGGTAAACATGTAGCGCTCGATGGCCTCCAGCATGTTCGCCGCAATCAGGATTTGGCTGCGCCCTTCGGCAAAGACTTCGGCGGAGAAGCCGAGGTCTTCGTCCCACATCAGCTCAACCTCGACCTGCGTCGGCTGAAGCTGCTTGCGTTCGGCGATGTTCAAGCAAATCGCGTTAATAATGTCCTGTTCCATTAATTTCATGCGGCCTTACTCCTTAATTCCGGATTAATAACCGCGCGGGTTTTGCGGGTTTTGGTTGATCTTCTTACGATCGCGGAAGTATACGTATACTTTGCGAATGACCATGAACAGAGCGACCAGTGCAAGTACGTTCACCAGCAGGCCGAGAATGTTGCCCAGGGCGCCCAAGCCTCCGAACAAGCCTCCGAACAACATGCCGGCCAGACCGCCGATCAACAAGCCCTTCATCAAGCCGCCGCTGAAAAAGCCGGGTTTCTGAGCCGGAGTCGTCGTAGACGCTGCCGGCGATTTGGTAGCGGCAGGGGCGTTATTGTTGACCCCGCTGTTCGGTGTTTGGTTTGTAGAATTCGTTGAATTGTTGCTAGGGGTGAAGCTTTTCTTCGACGATTTGTAGCCTTTGGCATCGGCGTGCTGCGGCGCGCTGAACGAGAAGGCGATCGTAGCTGCCAGAACGAGTAAAGATAGCTTTTTCCACATGGTGAGAACATCCTCCACATACAAGTATAGTTTTTGCGTACAAGGGATTCATACGTTTCAACTGGGCTCATGGTTTCACAATTATATTTAAATTGTTAAAATAAATAAAATAACGAGTCGAGCAAAGGGGAACAGTAGGAACATGAACGATTATGCGGATGCCTATGTGCGGTATTTGAATCATTTTCATGTGGAGCGGGATTATTTCGAATGCCACGAAGTATTGGAGGAGTTCTGGAAGGAGCATCCCGACGATCCGCAGGCCGAGGCGTATGTGGCGCTTATTCAGATTGCCGTCGCTTCCTATCATCAGCGGCGGGGCAATCTGCGCGGCGCCGTCAAAATGTTCAACGCGGCGTTGGAACGGCTGGCTCGAACGAGCGTGCAAACGCTCGGACTGGACGGGACGGCGCTCAAGTCGATGCTGGCGGGCAGACTGCAGGAGTTGGAACGGGGGACGCCTTTTTCGGATATCAATTTGCCCATAACGGATACGCAGTTGTTAGAACGCTGTAAGCAAAGCTGTTCCGACCCGGACAGATGGGGGACGTCTAGCGAGGCCGGCGACACGTTCCTGCTCCATAAACATACGATGCGGGATCGAAGCGGCGTTGTGGAGGAACGGGAGAAACAACGTCAAATTAAAGCTTCACGGCGCTCCGGCGGAAGCCCGGATTTGTGAAAGTGTCATTTGAACTTGTCGATTGATGTCATTATAAGGTAAAATCTTAAGGGGATAGTGATAGATAACCATAGACACATCGAAGAGCTGGCTTGTGGAGAAGGAGGAGAGTTCATGAACAATTCATTAAAGCAAATTTTGGAGTATAACCAAAGCTTTGTCGAGCAGCGCAAGTATGAGCCTTATATCACGTCGAAGTTTCCGGACAAGAAGTTCGTCATTCTCTCTTGTATGGACACCCGATTGCTCGAGCTGCTGCCTGCCAGCATGAACATCAAGAACGGGGACGTTAAGATCATTAAGGCCGCGGGAGGCATCGTCACCTCGCCGTTCGGCGGCATTATGCGCAGCATCATCGTCGCCATCTATGAGTTGGGAGCCGAAGAAGTGTTCGTCATCGGTCATTACGATTGCGGGATGAGCAATGTAAATCCGGAGAAAATCAAACAAAAATTTCTCAATCACGGTATTAAAGAGGAGACGATTCAAACGATCGAGTACTCCGGGATGAACCTGGAGCGCTGGCTGCGGGGGTTCGACGACGTGAGGGAGAGCGTGCGCAGCAGCGTGAAAATGATCCGCAATCACCCGCTCGTCCCGGACATTCCGATTCACGGTCTCGTGATCGACCCGACAACCGGAAAGCTCGACGTCATCGAAGAAGGCTGAGTCAGGCGCGCTTATCGATGATTTTCATAAATGCATTGTAGATTTGGCCGCTGCTTTTCAACACGAAGCAGCGGTCTTTGCTTGTATAATCCACCGTCATGCGTTCCTCGAAGAACACCTCGTGCTTGCGGTCCATCCATAAGGGGAACGGCTGCCCGTCCACTTCAAAGTCGCCCGGCTCCGGTTTCTCTATAATCCACAATGTCGGCACGCCACTGACGGCACAACCGCATCCTTCATTATCATAAGCGAGCTTCATTAGGCCGGGCCGATCCGTTCCCAGCTTCTGCATCGCGGCCTCTGCGGCTTGTTCGGAAAATGTAATGTGCATCGATAATGCCTCCTCATGATGTGCAGTGATCTTTATTTTGCCGGAATTTGCTTCTCTTTTCAAGAAAAAGTATGATCGAGTATAGAATCCATGATAAGGAAGGGGAAAACCTGTGGGAAACGAGCAAAGGGATGCCAAGTGGGCGTTATTCAAATCGTATTTGAAAAAAATGAAAAGCTATGAAGAAGCCATCGGCCTCATTTATTGGGATATGCGGACCGGTGCGCCTAAGAAAGGCATCGCTCAGCGTTCCGAAGTCGTGGGAGAGTTATCGGGCGAGTTGTTCCGGATGTCGGTTTCCGACGAGATGGGCGCGTTCCTCGACTATTTCTTGCAGGAAGACAACCACGGGCAATTAAGCCGGACCGATCGTAAAATCGTAAGCGAATGCAAAAAAGAATTCGACCGCAGCAAAAAAATACCGCCGCAACGATATCAAGAGTACGTCGTCCTGACCTCGCAAGCGGAAGCCGCTTGGGAAGAAGCAAAGGATAAGGCCGATTTTGCTTCGTTCCAGCCGTATCTGGAGAAAATCGTAGCGATGAATCACGAATTTATCGACCTGTGGGGGTATGAGGGGCATAAGTACAACACGCTGCTCGACATGTACGAGCCGGGCATGACCGTGGCGAAGCTCGATCAAGTGTTCGGCGCGCTGCGCGAGCAGGTCGTGCCGCTGCTGTCCGCCATTCAGGCTTCCCCGCACCGACCGGATACGAGCTTCCTGAAGCAGCAGTTCGATAAGGAGAAGCAAAAGAAATTCAGCTTGTTCATTCTGGAACAGATGGGCTATGATTTCGCGGCCGGAAGGCTCGACGAAACGGTTCATCCGTTCGCCACCGGCTTGAACCCGGGGGACGTCCGTATTACGACGCGTTACTTGCCGGACGATGTGAACAGCGCGCTGTTCGGCACCATCCACGAGGGAGGTCATGCGTTGTATGAGCAGAACATCTCGCTGGAGCTGGTAGGCACGCCGCTTTGCACCGGTACTTCCATGGGCATCCACGAATCGCAGTCGCGCTTCTGGGAGAATACGATCGGCCGCAGCCGCGCTTTCTGGAGCCGGTATTACAGCGATTTGCAGCAGCACTATCCGGGTCAATTCGATAGGGTCGAGGCGGAGGCGTTCTACCGCGCCACGAACGAGGTGAAGCCGTCCTTGATTCGGATCGAGGCTGACGAGCTGACGTATAACTTGCACATCATGGTGCGGTATGAGATCGAGAAGGCGTTGTTTGACGGTTCGGTGCGCGTGTCCGATTTGCCGGAGGTGTGGAACGAAAAGTACCGGGACTATCTCGGCGTCGTTCCGTCGCATAACGGTGAAGGCGTGCTTCAGGACGTGCACTGGTCCGGCGGGGCATTCGGCTACTTCCCGTCGTACGCGCTGGGCAACATGTATGCGGCGCAAATCGCCCGTACGCTGGATCGCGAGCTTGGCGGAACGGACGCGCTTGTAGCCGAAGGCCGTCTGCTGCCGATCAAGGAGTGGCTGTCCGATAAAATTTATCAATACGGCAAAAGCTTGACGCCATCCGAAATCATCATGCAAGTAACCGGCGAGGAGTTAAATCCTTCCTATTTAGTGGAATACTTGCGTGCGAAGTACAGCGATATATATAAGCTATAGCGTTCATAAACCGGAAGCTTCTCACCGAATGGGAGAAGCTTCCTTTTTTTGCGTTGGGCCGCTGCACCCTTCTCTAGGCGGAAGCATATGCTGCAATTATACGAAAGCAGAAGGGGAGGGACTTGCTTATGAAATTAAAATCCGGAATGAAGGCCGCGGCTTTGGCGTTGACGCTCGTACTCGCCGGTACGGCGCTGCTGACCGGGTGCGGTCCAAAGACGCAAGAGGGGCCGGTTAAGGTGCGGGTGGGCGAGGTGACGCGTTCCATCTTTTATGCACCGCAATATGTGGCGGTGAATAAAGGATTTTTCAAGGAGCAGGGGCTGGAGATCGATCTGACGACGACCGCGGGAGGCGACAAAACGATGACCGCGCTGCTCTCGAACGGTATCGATGTTGCCCTGGTAGGCTCGGAGACTTCGATCTATGTCCATCAGCAGGGCAGCGCCGATCCGGTCATTAACTTCGCGCAGCTGACCCAGACGGACGGCACGTTCCTCGTCGCCCGCAAACCGCTGGAAGGCGCGTTTGATTGGAGCAAGCTGAAGGGTGTAACGTTCCTCGGCCAGCGCAAGGGCGGCATGCCGCAGATGGCGGGAGAGTTTACGCTGAAGAAGCACGGCATTAACCCGCATGCGGATTTGACGCTGATTCAGAACGTCGACTTTGCTAACATTCCTGCCGCTTTCGCTTCCGGTACCGGCGATTACGTACAATTATTCGAGCCGCAAGCTACCGTGTTCGAGAAGGAGGGCAAAGGCTACGTGATCGCCTCCTTCGGGGTGGAAAGCGGCAAGCTGCCGTACACCGTATTCATGACGAAGAAAAGCTACTTGACGAAGCAATCGGCTACGGTGCAGAAATTCGCGAATGCGGTGCAGCAGGCGCAAAATTGGGTGCAGCAGGCAACCCCGGACGAAATTGCCGACGCGATTATTTCCTTCTTCCCGGATACGGACAAAGCGGTTGTCCGCGATGTTGTGAAACGGTATAAGGATCAAGGTTCATTCGCAACGGACGGCATCGTCGACCAGGCGGAATGGAACAACCTGCAGGATGTGATGGAAGCGGCAGGCGAACTGAAGCAGCGGGCGGATCACGGGCAGTTAGTCGATAATACGTTCGCCGAGAAAGCGAAGCAATCCGTGAAGTAACCAAAGGGGCGGCGAAAGTGTGCGGACGGCAGCTTTCGCCTTTTCTTTGCAAGATGATAAGAAGGAGGGCACCGAATCGTATGACAAAGGCGTCTTCTATTGAAATAAGCGGCGTGTCGCAAGTGTACGTCAACCGGAAAGGCACATTTGCCGCGCTGCAGCATATCGATCTCCGTATCGAGCCGGGCGAGTTCGTCAGCATTATCGGACCGAGCGGCTGTGGTAAAACGACCTTGCTTTCGCTGATCAGCGGTTTGCTGACACCGACTTCGGGCAGTGTGAGTATCATGGGCGAGCTGATCAAGCGGCCGACTCCGCGGGTCGGGTATATGCTGCAGCACGATTATTTGTTTCCGTGGCGGACCATTAAAGAGAACGTCTGCCTCGGCTTGGAGCTGCTGGGCAGGAAAGACGAGGCGTCGCAGGCATATGTGACGGAGCTTCTGGCGGAAATGGGACTCGCAGAGTTCGCCGACGCCTTCCCGCATCAACTGTCTGGGGGGATGCGGCAGCGTGTGGCGCTTGTACGGACGTTGGCGACGGAGCCAGATATTTTGCTGCTGGACGAACCGTTCTCGGCGCTCGATTATCAGACGAAGCTTCAGCTGGAAGATTTGATCGTCACCACGTTGAAGGCGCGGGGGAAAACGGCCGTTCTCGTTACCCATGATATTTCCGAGGCGATCGCGATGAGCGACCGGATCATCGTGCTGCAGCCCAATCCCGGGCGTGTACTGGCTGATGTGACGGTACCGGAGCCGATTCGTCAGGCGCAGCCGCTTCATGCCCGCGAGAAGGAAGGCTTTCACGAGCTGTTCCGGCGGTTGTGGTCGATGTTCGAGCAGGTGGAGAGGAAAGGGGGCGGCGCGGATGGAACGCCATGAGGTAAACGAACGGGCGGAAGACATGCACTTGCTTGCTGCCCGGGTTTATGAGACGTTCCTGCGAAGGGAAAAGCGGCAGTCGCTATTTGTCCGGTTGACGCAAGGCGCTCTGCTGCTGATGTTCGTGCTGATGTGGGAAATAGCGGCCCGGCTGATGTGGATCGACGGGCTGTTGTTCAGTTCGCCGAGCCGCATCGGGACGCTGCTGCTTGAGAAGACGGCCGACGGTTCGCTGCTTGTGCACACCGGGGTCACGGTCTGGGAGACGATCGTCGGCTTCGTGCTCGGTACGCTGGTCGGGACGGCGATCGCCGCGCTGCTGTGGTTTTCTCCGTTTCTGTCGCGGGTGCTCGATCCGTACATCGTCGTGCTGAACAGCTTGCCTAAGGTGGCGCTGGGCCCGCTGTTCATCGTCGCGCTTGGGCCAGGCGCGTTGTCCATCGTCGCGACGACGCTTTCCATCACCGTTATTATCACGATTTTGGTCGTTTATAACAGCTTTAAGGAAGTTGATCCGCAGCTGTTGAAGGTCGTACAGCTGTTCGGCGCAAGCCGCAGCACCGTGTTCCGGAAGGTCATTCTTCCCGCATCGTACCCGACGATTGTGTCCACGCTGAAGGTGAACGTCGGTTTGTCTTGGGTCGGGGTCATCGTCGGCGAGTTTCTCGTCTCGAAGCAAGGGCTCGGCTATTTGATTATTTACGGGTTTCAGGTATTCAATTTCACGCTTGTCATCGGCAGTGTCGTGGTCATCGCGATTGCGGCGACGCTTATGTACCAGGCCGTCTCCTACTTGGAAGGAAAGCTGGTGCGCCAGTGAGGAGCGATAGGGAGAAACCGCAGGGAAGGGCGGGCTGCCGGCGAGGCGGCCCGCCCTTTCACGCGCTTCCTCTATGCGCCGCTTGACGGGGATCGGTCTGAGCGGGTATCTCCGGGTTGTCGGCGTTCCGGAAAAAGAGTAAGATGGTGGAAATTGACTTTGCGGCTCTTTTGTGGCTCTTGTGTAAGGTGGACACCGTAATATGGGAATTCGCGTCATCAAAACGGCGCTTGCCGTCATCCTATCGATTTATATCGCTCAATATTTGGGGCTTAGCTCGCCCTTGTCAACCGGATTGCTCGCCATCATGGGCGTGGAGGTGACGAAGAAGCGGGGCATTGCGCTATCGCTTCAACGTATTGCGGCATCCGTCTTTGCGCTGCTGTTCAGCGTGGCCTTGTTCTGGACGCTCGGTTATCAGGTGTGGGTCATCGGGTTGTACGTGCTTACGTTATATCCGCTGCTGAGCCGGTTGAAGCTGAAGGACGGCATCGTGTCCAGCTCGGTCGTGATGTTTCACGTGTTTGCGGCCAAGACGGTTACCCTGGAGCTCATTGTGAACGAGGTCCTGCTGCTGGTGATCGGTCTCGGCACCGCGACGCTGATCAATATCGTCTATATGCCGAAAGAGCATACCCAGCTTGTCCAGTATCGCAAGCAGGTGGAAGAGCTGTTCTCGCGAATTTTTATCGAGCTTTCCCGTCATCTGCGGGACAATACCTACGTATGGAGCGGCCGGGAGCTTCTCGAAGCCGAGGAGCTGCTGCATAAAGCGGTTGACGCGGCCCGTCGGCAAAGCGATAACCGGTTGATTTTCGAAGGGGCAGAGTGGACCGTATATTTCTACATGAGGGAGCGGCAGCTTGAAGCGATCGGCAGAATGACGGAGCACGTCGCACGGGTGTACCAGACGCTGCCGCATGGCGAGCTGCTCGCGACCGTGTTCGAAACCTTAAGCGAGGATGTCCTGATGCCGCATTATACCGGCCGGACCGAGCGGCACTTGTTTGAGCTTGAGCAATCGTTCAAAGGCATGGCGCTTCCGCTGACAAGAGAGGAATTCGAAATTCGGGCGGCGCTGCTTCAATTGGTTGAAGAACTGAAAGTTTATTTAAACGTAGCCAAAAAAGAAAAACGCCCGGTAGGCGTCTAAATACAAGGGGCATTTGTCCCTGCTAATCTCCTCTGACATTTGCAAAAAAAGTTATCACACTAGACGAATGTCCTGCATACAAATGTAATGAATGATTGTATGGAGGAGGTTAGAAGGATGTCATTAGATAAAGACTTGCAAGTCAGAGAGATCTATACGAAGGCTGTCTGCGGCAAAGGACGTAAATTTTCGCAAGTAACCAACACGGTCACTCCGCCTCATGCTCCGACCAGTATTTTGGGTGCTTGGATTATCAACAACCAATACGACGCGGTGAAGTCTGGGGAGAATGTGGAGGTGGTAGGTACTTACGATATCAACATCTGGTATTCTTATGACCGGAATACAAAAACAGATGTTGCGAAAGAAACGGTCTCCTATGTTGAGGTTGTGCCGCTTCATTATCTGGATAAGAAACATAAGCCATCGACGGCCGAAGTGTTGGCTGCCGCCACGCAGGAGCCAAACTGCGTGGAAGCCAGCATCTCATCCAACGGATCTGCGGTGCTGATCCGCGTAGAGCGCGAGTATAAGGTCGAAATGATCGCAGAGACGAAGGTTTACGTGGTGGTAAGCCCGAACGGCATTGACGATTTCGACGATAAGCATGTGGATTTCGACACCGATGACGGCGGCTTTGAAGATTTGGATCCGGATCTGCTTGACGACGAATTGAACTGATCTTGCTACAGTATATGCCGGGAGAAGTCATTTCGGCAGAGGGCGTCAGCCCTCTTTTTTGTTTCCCGAGGCGTTCGCCGGCAAAATGGGCAGGCGGCGCCGCAATACATTCTGGCCAGCCGTGCGTAACGGCGAGGGAGGGACGCGATGTCCGCCTTTTTGCTTCATTCCCATGAACCGGAGCTGCAGCCGCTGCTGGAAAACTTGCGAATTCCGCACGGAGCGAGGCTTTCTGCCGAACGGAAGGACACGGCGTATATCATTCATTGGGGGGCTTATCACCCGAATACAGGAGGAACCAATCCCGAGGCGCTGCAGCCTGTAAAAAGCATATTGGCGGCGCTGCAGCCCCGGCGGCTGTCCGATACGCTCCGCCTGCACGGCATCGACTGCTTCTTGGACGAGGAGTCGCAAGCGGAGGGCGAGGAAATCCGCTGGCGTCACGAATTTGTGGTGCCCGTCTTTGATTTGCAGGCGCTGACGCTGTTTCACCGTTCGAGCGGGGTGTTCTATGCGGGCCGCCGTGGGGCGGCGGACGCGAGTGCGGATCCGGGCGGGGCTGGACCGGGCAAGCCGATGACAAGCCGCCGGGAGACGGCTTACAGCGAGATCGGGCTCGAGCAGCGGGGGTTTTATGCGGTTCGTGCGATACGCGAAGCCGTCAAAAGCATCTATGCGCTCGGACTGGACTACGGCGTCGTGCGCATCGGGGTGCGCCCGGCAGGAACGCTCGCCGTGCGCGGCGTAGAACCGGTTCCGGCGTTGACGCCGCGGCTGGCGGAGCTGTTCGCGGACGCGATGAACCGCTTCGACGAACGGATCGGGAAGCTCGAGGCGCAGCCTCCGGCCGTGGCGATGCTGGGCGCAGACCCTGAATTTCTGCTGCTGAATGCGCAAGGGAAAGTGAAGTTCGCCTCGGCCTTCGTCGACAAGGACGGCCCGTTCGGCTGTGACGCGATCGTGCTGCCGAGCCGCCGTAAAGTATATCCGCTGGCCGAGCTGCGTCCGGCGCCGAGCACCGATGTGCGCAAGCTGGTCGTTCATCTGCACCGGACGCTCCAGCTTGCGGCGAAGCGGATCACCGACCCGGAGCTCGCGTGGGTGGCGGGGGGCATGCCGGTTCGCGGCTTTCCGCTCGGCGGGCATATTCATTTCAGCGGAGTTGAGCTGGATGTCCGTCTACTGCGCGCGCTGGACAATTACCTGGCCCTTCCGCTGACGCTGGTTGAGGGCGAGACGACGGCGGCGCGCAAGCCGCAGTACGGGTTTCTCGGCGATTTCCGGCGGCAGCGGCACGGCGGCTTCGAATATCGCGTGCTGCCGAGCTGGATGGTGTCGCCGTCCGTCGCCAAAGGCGTGCTGGCGCTCGCCAAGCTGATTGCCGAGCATTACGCGCAGCTCAAGCAGCGGCCGCTGAGCGAACCGGAGGTGGTGAAAGCGTACTACCGCGGCGACAAGGCGCGCATTCGTCCGCTCGTTCCCGGCTTGTGGCGGGATATGGAGAAGCTGCCGGGGTATGCGGAGCACGAGTCGTATTTGCTGCCCCTATGGCGCATGATGCTGCAGATGAAGGCCTGGAACGAACGGGAAGACATCAGGCCCAAGTGGAAAATAACGACGCGCTCGTAAGAAACGGGTGTTCTCTATCTTTTCATGATATAATCATAGATAACTTACGAGGCGAAGCGCGGCGTCCGGCTGCAGCCTGCAGGTGCGCGCGCTTTCGTCTCCCCGTAAAGCGTAGAGCGTGGAGGATGGAGTATGGCCAAATATACGCCAATGATCGAGCAGTACCTTGCCATTAAAGCGGAGGTCAAGGACGCTTTTTTGTTTTTCGTTTAGGCGATTTCTATGAAATGTTTTTCGAAGACGCGGTACTAGCTGCGCGCGAGCTGGAAATTACGTTGACAGGCCGGGAAGGCGGCATGGAGGAACGCATTCCGATGTGCGGCGTTCCCTATCATTCCGCAGAAAACTATATTGCCCGGCTGGTAGAGAAAGGGTATAAGGTCGCGATATGCGAGCAGGTGGAGAATCCGGCGGAAGCGAAAGGGGTCGTGCGCCGGGAAATCGTGCGGATCGTCACGCCGGGCACGGTGATGGACGCCCGCTCGCTCAGCGAGACGAGCAACAACTACATAGCCGCGGTTCAGTCGGACGCGGCAGGCTTTGCATTGGCAGCTTGCGACATCTCGACCGGCGAGCTTTACGTCACCCGGTTAACCGGGTCCTTCGAGCGGCTGATGGATGAGCTGAACGTCTACAACCCTTCTGAGCTGCTCGGCGCAGCGGAGGTGCTGGAGCGTATTCAAAGCGGCGCGGGAGCGATGCTGCGGACGGCCGTTATGACGGTCAGGTCGGAAGAGAGCCTCGCGGCGGCGGGCCTTCAGCCGATTACCGCCTACTTCTCGGACAAGCAGCTCGCCGCATTGCCGGACGGCGGGAGAGAAGCGCTGTCCGTGCTGATGGGCTACTTGCAGGAGACGCAAAAACGTTCGCTCAGCCACATCAAACATATCCGCATCTATGAGCCGAACCAATATATGGTGATGGACCCGTTTACCCGGCGAAATCTCGAGCTGGTGGAAACGGTTCGGGACCGGACGAAGAAGGGGTCGCTGCTCTGGCTGCTGGATAAGACGGTGACCGCGATGGGCGGCCGTTTGTTGAAGCGCTGGATCGAAAAGCCGCTGATGAACGCAAGCTTGATCGAAGAGCGGCTGGAAGCGGTCGACCGCTTGTATAACCAGTTGATGCTGCGCGACGATCTGAGGCAATCGTTGAAGGAAGTGTATGACCTGGAGCGATTGACCGCCCGGATCGCCTACGGCAGCGCGAACGCACGCGATCTGGTTGCGCTGCGGGCGTCGCTGGAGCAGGTGCCCCGGCTGCGTGAGTTGTGCGAGGGCAGCGGTTCGGCGACGCTGAAAGCTTTGGCGGAAGGCATCGATCCTTGCCAAGACTTGATGAGCTGGATCGCCGACACGATCCAGGACGAGCCGCCGGTTTCCGTCCGGGACGGCGGGATGATCCGCGCGGGCGTTAACGCACGGCTCGACCAGCTGCGCGAGGCGAGCACGAACGGGAAGCAGTGGCTTGCCGAGCTGGAGCGGCTCGAGCGGGAACGCACCGGTATCAAATCGCTCAAAATCGGCTTTAACAAAGTGTTCGGTTATTTCATCGAAGTGACCAAATCGAACTTGTCGATGCTGGAGGAAGGCCGTTACGAGCGCAAACAGACGTTGGCGAATGCGGAACGCTTCGTAACGCCGGAGCTGAAGGAGAAGGAAGCGCTCATTCTGGAAGCCCAGGAGGGCATGATCGATCTCGAATACGCCCTGTTCACGGAACTGCGGGACCGGCTGGTCGGACAATTGTCGAGGCTGCAGCAGCTGGCCGAGCGGATCGCCACGATCGACGTGTACCAGTCGATCGCCCACGTCAGCGCCGCACAGCGGTATACGCGCCCGACGATCGGCGAGTTTTACGGCTTGGAGATCGAGGAGGGCCGCCATCCTGTCGTGGAGGCGGTGCTGGAGGACGGCGTCTTCATCGCCAACGATACGGCCTTGACGCGCGAGAGCGGCAGCATGCTGCTGATCACCGGGCCGAATATGGCCGGGAAGAGCACCTATATGCGCCAAGTGGCGATGATCGGCCTGATGGCGCAGATCGGGTGCTTCGTGCCGGCGAAGCGGGCGGTCGTACCGATCGTCGACCGGATTTTCACACGCATCGGGGCGGCGGACGATTTGATCGGCGGCCAGAGCACGTTCATGGTCGAGATGATGGACATCCAGATCATGACCGAGAAGGCGACCTCGCGGAGCCTTGTCATCATCGACGAGCTTGGGCGCGGCACGTCGACCGGCGAAGGGATGGCGATCGCGCAAGCCGTCATCGAGTTTCTGCACGACAACATCGGCTGCAAGACGCTCGTCTCCACCCACTTCCATGAACTCGCGCATCTCGAAGAGAGCCTTCGGGATTTACGCAATTATTGTATGGCGGTGAAGGAGAGCGGACAGAACGTGACGTTCCTGCGCAAGCTGATTCGCGGCGCCGCCGACACCAGCTACGGCATCTATTGCGCGCAAATCGCCGGACTGCCGAACTCGATCATCGAGCGCTCGTACGAGCTGCTGAACGCATTCGAGACTCGCGCCGAGCTGGCGCAAGGGCATGCCGAGAGCACGGCGGGCAAGGAAGCTGCTGCGACCGCTGTTTCCCGCAAGCCGCAAGCGGAGCTTGTCCGAGAGGCCGTCGAGTCCAGTCCGGAGGCGTCTGCGCCGACCGCACTTGCGCCGGCAGCACCGGAAGCGGCGGCCGGCCCGGCGATCCAGTTGAGCTTGTTCCCGGCCGAATCCCCGGAGACTGATAAATCGGCGAAGAAAACCGGGAAATCCGACAAAGTGCTCGAGCAGCTGCGTCACGCGGATTTAATGAATATGACGCCGATGGCGGCGATGAACTTTTTGTACGAATTGAAGAAGCAGCTGACGAACAACTAAACCATTCCGAAGAGAAGAGGAATTCCGATGAACATCAAGCATAAAGGCAAACTGTGGCGTCATGCCGTCAGCTCCGTACTCGCGTTATCTCTACTAGTCCCTGCAACCCAGCCTGCGCTCGCAGCGGCAGAGAGTTTGAGCGCGGCCGACCGCGCGAAGGAAGTACTGAGTTTGCTTGAACAAAACCATGTCAGCGCGCCGGACGCCAAGAAGCTATCCGATGCCGCGATCAAGGCGATGGTCGAATCTTTGAACGATCCTTATACGCAGTACTTTACGGCGGAGCAATTGACCGAATTCGAATCCTCCATAGCTAATCAATATGTCGGGATCGGCGTTCGCGTCAGCGAGCAGCCCGACGGCATCTACATCGCCCAAGTGTTCGAGGGGCCTGCGCAAGCGGCGGGCATTCGGATCGGCGACGTGATCGTCGGGATTGACGGGCAATCGGCTGTCGGCGTTCCTTTGAACAAGGCGACGGCCAAAATCATGGGCGAGCCGGGCACCGAGGTGAAGCTGCAAATCGTACGCGACGGCGCGACATCGGAATTGACCGTGAAGCGCGAACGGATTCAAGTTCCGGTCGTGATCGCCAACCGATTCCAGGGCGTGGGCTACGTTCGTATATTGAGCTTTTCCAGCGATGCCGACGAGATGACGGCGTTGTTCCTGGATGGGCTGCAGGCCCCCGGCGAGCTGAAGAGCCTGGTTGTCGATCTGCGCGACAATCCGGGAGGCCTGCTGGAAACGGCGCAGCAACTGGCAAGACTGTTCGTCAAGGAAGGTACGCTGATTCATACGAAAAACCGCAATAATACCGACGAACCGGTGACCTTCTCGGGCGGCGAGACGCAGCCGTTCCCGGTCTATTTTCTCGTCAACGGCAACAGCGCCAGCGCTTCGGAGGTGTTGACGGGGGCGCTGCAGGATTACAAGGCGATTACGGTGATAGGAACGAAAACATACGGCAAAGGCAGTGTACAAGAGGTGGTTCCGCTTCAATCCGGCGGCGCTTTAAAGGTGACGGTCGAGGAGTATTTGACGCCAAAGCTGCGCAAAGTGAACGGCGTCGGCTTGGAGCCGGACGTGAAGGTGGAAGGCGGAGAAGTGCCGGAGCTGCTGACGGCGCTCCGCACCGCGGGTCTTCAATCGATTACGCTGGAATTGAAACGAATCAGTATGTCCGTGAACGGATTAGACGTGGTGGATACGTTCAAAGTCGTCCGCGAGAACGGACAAACGTACGTACCATCCCGCGTTCTGGCCGCCCTCCTTGGCGCCAAGGTGGAATGGAACGAAGCGTCCCGTTCGGTGCAGATTACTTCAGCGGACGGCCAAACCTCGTATACGCCTGCGGACGGGGACGTGCTGCTTCGCGAAGGAACAAGCTATGTCAGCGCCGCGAAGGCGGCTGAGGCGTTCTCTTCGCTAGAGTGGAGCGACAACGGACAGACGCTGAAGCTGAGCACAAGCAAGTGAGATAGAGGGTTAAGGAGCCTCGGTCATGGGAAAAATAAACATTCTAGACGAGCATATCGCCAACCAGATCGCTGCCGGCGAAGTGGTCGAGCGTCCTTCGTCGGTTGTGAAGGAATTGGTCGAGAACGCGATTGACGCCGGCGGCACCCGGATTGACGTGACGATTGAAGAGGGCGGCCTCAGTTTGATCCGCGTCGCGGATAACGGCTCCGGCATGGACCCGGAGGATGGCGAGACGGCTTTCCTCCGCCACGCCACGAGCAAGATCGCGAAAGCCCAGGATTTATTCGAGATCCGAACGCTTGGCTTTCGTGGCGAGGCACTGCCCAGTATCGCCGCCGTCGCGAAGATCGAGCTGCTGACGAGCGCGGATACGACCGGACTCGGCACGCGGCTCGTCATCGAAGGCGGAACGCTGGTGAGCAAGACCGATCACGCCGCTCCGCGGGGGACGGATATTACGGTGCGGGAGCTGTTCTACAATACACCCGCCCGGTTGAAGTATATGAAGACGATTCAAACCGAGCTCGGCCATGTGACGGATTATATGTACCGGCTGGCGCTGGCGCATCCGGGCATTGCATTTACGCTGAAGCATAACGGTAACACGCTGCTGCAAACGCTCGGCAACGGCGACCTTCTGAACGCTATCGCGGCCATTTACGGCACGGCGGTAGCGCGCACGATGCTGAAGATCGAGGGCGAAACGCTCGATTACAAGCTCGTCGGCTTCATCTCGAAGCCGGAGATGACCCGCGCGAACCGCGGCGGCATCTCGACGGTCATCAACGGCCGGTACATCCGCAACTACACGCTTGCGCAGGCTCTATTGCAGGGTTATCACACGCTGCTGCCGATCAACCGCTTCCCGGTTGCCGTGCTGCATCTGCAAATGGACCCGACGCTCATCGACGTGAATGTGCATCCGGCCAAGCTGGAGGTGCGCTTCAGCAAGGAGCAGGAGCTGATGCAGTTCGTCGAGCGGGAGGCGCGCGGCGTCTTGGCTCAGCAGCGCTTGATCCCGCAGGCGGGAGCGGTGAAGAAGCCGCGTGAAGCGGTGATTCAAGAGCAGCTTGAGCTGTACCGCCCGCAAGCGGCCTCTACCGCTGCGGAGCAGGCGGGAAACCGGGCGGAGAACGCGGTGGAAGCAGGGAATGCGGGGCGTCCGGACATTCCGGAGCGAAGCTTCGAAGAAAGCCGCCGCGCGGCCGCGACGTCTTGGCGTGAAGCGAACGGTGCGTCGGGCTTCACGGCGCCGCCTGCCGCGGGCAGGGCGGAATCGGCATACGGAACGCCGTCCGCGCGACCGGCGACCGGCGAAGCGGCAGCCGCTTCGCCGCGTACGCCAGGAACGTCCGCTGCGCCGCGCGTCCCGCTCAGCCAGCGCGAGACGGCGGCCGCGTCCGAGGCGCTGCTGCGCTCGTTGACCCCGGCCGGCGAAGCCGCTCCGGCGCTGCCGGCCTTCCCGAAGCTGGACCCGATCGGGCAGCTTCACGGGACGTACATCGTCGCGCAGAACGAAGAAGGGCTGTTCCTGATCGATCAGCATGCGGCGCATGAGCGGATCAATTACGAGCATTATTACGATTTGTTCGGAAAACCGGCGGAAGCGAGTCAGGAGCTGCTCGTCCCGATTACGCTGGAATTGACTTCGTCCGAAGCCGGACGTCTGCAGGACAAGCTGGGCCAGCTCGAGCAGGCCGGCGTTTACCTTGAGCCGTTCGGCGGCTCCTCGTTTCTCGTGCGCGCTTACCCGCACTGGCTGCCGCGCGGCGAAGAGCAGGCGTTGATCGAAGAGATGATCGAATGGCTGTTAAACGAGAGGAAGGGCGTCGATATCGGGAAATTCCGCGAGAAAGCCGCCATCATGTGCTCCTGCAAAGCATCGATCAAAGCGAATCAAACTATGGGTACGCTCGAGATGGAAGTGCTGCTCGACCGGCTGGCCGCATGCCGAAATCCGTACACGTGTCCGCACGGACGGCCGATCGTCGTCAGCTTCTCGACTTATGAATTGGAGAAAATGTTCAAAAGGGTGATGTAGCTTTGTTCGTCACAACTTCCTACGACCCGAACGCCGCGCAGCTTGCCGAGGCCCGGCGTCTGGCCGGAACGCTCGGCGGACGCTGCCTGCAGCGCCGCCAAATGACGCTGGCTCAACTGCGCGCCCGATTCGGGGACGAGGATATTTTAGTCATTTCGAAGGAGCGGCTTGAGTATCATCACGACGGCCGGCAGCCGCTCTTTTTTCACCCGAGCACGGCGGCCGTCCGCGTGAAGCGGCTGCGCAACGGCGAGCCTGATACGCTGCTCGCTTTGGCCGGCGTTCGTCCCGGCGACCGGATTGTGGACTGTACGGCCGGACTCGGCTCCGATGCGATCGTTTTCGCGTTTGCGGTCGGCGATGAAGGAACGGTTGTAGCGCTCGAAAGTGCGGCGATCCCTGCTTTTTTACTTGCAGAGGGCTTAAAGTCCTATCATTCCGATGTGCCCGGTTTGAATGAAGCGATGAGACGCATCCAGGTGCATCCGGTCGATCATTTGACCTATTTACGCGGACTACCGGACGATAGCTGCGATGTCGTATACTTCGACCCGATGTTCCGCAAGCCGATCACGGAATCGAACTCGATCCGCGCGATTCGGGGAATTGCCGACGACCGGGCGCTCTCGGAAGAGGCGGTCGCCGAAGCGAAGCGCGTGTCGCGGCGCTGCGTCGTCATGAAGGAACACCGCGACAGCATGGAGTTCGAGCGGCTCGGCTTTGCCGTCGCTCATCGCTCCTCGACGAAAATTGCTTATGGAGTGATACGATGTTCGTAGAGAGAGACGGCACAAATCCGGCGCCTGCGCGCAAGCCGAAGCTGCTCGTGCTGGTAGGACCGACCGCGGTCGGCAAGACGAAGCTCAGCCTGACGCTGGCCCAAATGTACGACGCCGAGATTATATCGGGCGATTCCATGCAGGTATACCGGCGGATGGATATCGGGACCGCGAAGGCGACCCCGGAAGAACGCGCGATGGTGAAGCACCATTTGATCGACATTCACGAGCCGGAAGAGCCGTTCTCGGTCGCCGAGTTTCAGGAACGGTGCGTTCCGTTGATCCGGGATATCGACCGCCGCGGGAAGCTTCCGTTTATTGTGGGCGGCACGGGCTTGTATATCGAATCGGTTTGTTACGATTTCCAATTCAGCGAAGCCGGCTCGGACGAAGCGTTTCGCGAAGAAATGGAGACGTTTGCTTTGCGCCATGGGGCTGATGCGCTGCATGCCCGATTGCGGGAAGTCGATCCCGAATCGGCGGAACGGCTGCACCCGAACGATCAAAGGCGGATCATACGGGCGCTTGAAATTTATAAAGTGACCGGAGAACGGCTTTCCGACCGGCTGAAGGTCCAAAAAAGGGTAACGCCTTACGAATTGTGTATCATTGGGTTGACAATGGATAGAGCTTTACTATATAAACGTATTGAAGAGAGAATCGATCTCATGATCGAACAAGGTTTGGTGGACGAGGTTCGTGGCCTGTTGGCCCAAGGCGTCGATCCTTCGTCCTTATCGATGCAAGGGCTGGGGTACAAAGAAATTGTTTCCTATTTGGAAGGCCGAGCAACGCTGAACGAAGCAATCGACGTTTTAAAAAAGAACACCCGCCACTTTGCCAAACGGCAGCTATCGTGGTTCCGCCGGATGAAAGATATCGAATGGGTGGATATGAGCCAAATGGGAGAATTTTCTACCCAGTTGCAATTCGTTCGTGGTATAATAGCAACTAAATTAACTTTGACCCGTTAACTAAACCTGAGGGGGCCCATTGATGAACAAGTCGATCAACATTCAAGACACGTTTCTGAACCAATTGCGCAAGGAGAACATTCCGGTCACCGTTTATTTGACTAATGGATTCCAAATCCGCGGAGTCATTCGCGCGTTCGATAATTTTACCATTATCATTGACAGTGAAGGTCGCCAGCAAATGGTGTACAAGCATGCGATTTCTACGTTTACCCCGCAGCGCGCCGTATCGTTGATGCAGCAGCAGGAGCAGAACGCCGAATAATCGGCTTTTGCCCGCTATTCATACGCAGGGTACTTGACCCAGGGTTGGGGCCGGAAGCAACATTTCCGGTTCGAATCGCGTCTAATTGCATAGAAACCGAAAGAACAACCCGATTCTTCCGGGTTGTTTCTTTGTTTAAGACAGCTTTGCGCAGGTTAATAGGACTGTGACACAGATAAGGAAAGGAAGTCGGGGCATGACGGGATCAAGCAAAAAGACACCGAACCAAGCGCCGAAGGAGAGAAAGACGTCAAGCGGCTTGAAAAAGAAGAAGAAGAAAATGACGACAGGCAAAGTATTCTTAGGCATGTTCATTGCCGGAGCATTAGCTGCGATTTGTGCGATGGGGGTCTACATTTTCGTCATATTAAACGGAAATAAAATATTGCAGGAAAACCTGGATAAGCTTGAGTTTGATGAAGCGTCGCATATTCTGGATATCAATGGGGCGGAAGTCGGCGTTCTGAAGGTGGAAAACCGTGAAAATATAGATCCGAAGGAAGTGCCAGAGCTGCTGAGACAAGCGTTCGTGGCGACGGAGGACAAACGGTTCGACGAGCACGCCGGGGTCGATTTGTTCGGGATCGCCCGGGCGCTGGTGAAGGACGTCGTCGCCCGCAGCATGGTCGAAGGCGGAAGCACCATTACGCAGCAGTTGGCGAAAAACGTGTTCTTGAGCGCGGACAAAACGTTCTTCCGTAAAGCGACGGAAATGTCGATTGCGATGGCGTTGGAGCAAAACAAGACGAAGGACGAGATTTTGACGTACTATCTGAACCGGATTTATTTCGGAAACCGGGCTTACGGGGTGAAAACGGCCTCGAAAATTTATTTCGGAAAGTCCGACCTGAGCAAGCTGGAGCTGTGGGAGGTCGCGACGCTGGCGGCCATGCCGAAGGCGCCCAATACGTACAACCCGATCTCGAATCCGGACAAATCCAAGGAACGCCGGGCCGTCGTGCTGAAGCTGATGTACGACCAAGGGTATATCACGGAAGCGCAGCGGGCGGAAGCGGCCGCACACGACTATGAACGGCCTGCCGGCGCAGCGAAAGATCAATTCCAGTCCTATATCGATTACGTATTGCGGGAGGCGCAGGAAAAGTATAACTTCGAGGAAGACGATCTGCTGCGGGGCGGCTACAAAATTTATACGAATCTGGACCCGAATGCGCAGGCGATCATGGAACAAACGTATGCGAACCCGAAATTTTTCCAAAAGGATGGACCTGCTCAGAAGATGCAAAGCAGCATGGTCATCTTGAATAACAAAGACGGCGGGATCGTCGCGATGATCGGCGGGCGGGATTATGTAGTCCGCGGGTTGAACCGGGCCGTTGCCCAGCCGCGTCAGCCGGGGTCGGCGTTCAAGCCTTTGATCTCCTACGCGCCGGCCCTGGAGCTTGGCAAGTTCTCGCCTTATTCGAAGCTTCCGGATGAACAAAAGTCGTATAACGGTTATTCGCCGCGGAACTGGGACGGCGTCTACCGCGGCCAGGTGACGATGTTCGAAGCGATCAAGAAGTCGGTGAATATTCCGGCCGTTGAGGTGTTAAACCAGGTCGGCATAAGCAAAGCGAAGTCGTACGTCGAAAAGCTTGGCATCCCGTTCGATAAAGCGGATAATAACTTGGCCATTGCTTTAGGCGGTTTGACGAAAGGCGTTACGACGCTGCAAATGGCGCAGGCGTATACGTCATTTCCGAACAACGGAAACGTCGTCGAAGCGCACGCAATCATTAAAATTATGGACGACAGCGGAGAGCGCGCGGCTTTCAAGGCGGAGAAGAAGGCTCCCGTCTGGAGCGCCAAGACGGCTTGGTACATGACCCAACTGCTGCAAGGCGTCCTGGAGCCCGGCGGCACCGGTACGGCGGCGAAGTTCGAACGCCCGGTTGCGGGGAAAACAGGTTCGACGCAGCTCGAGCTTAAAGGTCTCGAGAAATATAACCGCGACCTCTGGTTTGTCGGGTACACGCCGGAATGGACGGCCGCCGTCTGGATGGGCTTCGATAAAACAGATGCGAAGCATTATGTTTCGATGAGCAGCGGCGCGCCGGCCGCTATCTTCAAGGAAGTCATGCAGAAGGCGCTGGCCAAAAAGCCGATAACGAAATTCGTCAAGCCTAGCGGTGTAGCGGATATGGATGAACCGCCAAAAGGAATCGGCGATCTGAAAGCGGAGTTCGTCGCCGAGAAGAAATCGGTGAAGCTGACTTGGTCCGCTGTCGGCGAAGGCGTCGTATACCAGGTATTCCGTAAGGACAGCAAAATGCAGGAGTTTCCGAGCGAGCCGATCACTTCGACAACGGTGACCGAGGTCAACGATATTTCGGCTATTCAGCCGGATACGTACGAGTATACGGTCGTTCCGCTTAACCCGGAAAACAACGTGGCTGGCGCTCGCTCGAACATAGCCAGCGTAACGGTCAGTGATTCGTCAAATCCGCAACAGCCGGGTACGGAAAACGACGGCGAGCCGCTTGATCCGAACGCGCCGGAAGCCGGACAGCCGGGCACCGGTACCGGACATAATCCGGGCGGAACTAACGGAAATGGCGGAACAGGAGCCGGTTCGGGACAACAGCCTGGAACCGGTAAGCCCGGCGGTACGACAACCCCGGGTGGATCGAAGCCTGGGACGGGGACGGGCGCGGGAACAGGTACCGGAGGCACGGGAGCCGGCGCCGGAAGCGGCACACCCCCAGGGACGGGTGGAGCCGGCGGTACGACGCCCGGGAACGAGCCCGGCGGCGGCGAAGCCTCAAATCCAACTGGCGGGCAGCCGATAACCCCGGACCCGGCAGTCGGCGGCAATACCGGCGGCACGTTTGGAAGTCCCGCGCTGCCGCAGCGTTCCCCATAACAAGGGGTGTGACCCCGGGTTGCAGTTTGAATATTTTATTTTCCGAGTTCCGGTGTAGTATAATCATGCCGTAACGTGATTCCAATAGCTGCAGATGGAGATGAACCAAACGATGATTTCAAAGATTGCGCAAAAAACGATACGTACAGCCCTCGCGGCGGGCCTGGTTGCCGGTATGCTGGCCGGATGCGGCACGAAGCCGGCGCCCGCCGACAATTCGAACGCGAGCCATCCGTCCGCCCAGCCGAATGCTTCAACCGGTACGACGTCTGAACCGGGCAAGAAAACCTGGTCGTCGCCTCCGGAGATGAAGATCGATGCGAACAAATCGTACACAGCGACGGTCACGACGTCCAAGGGGACGTTCGTCATCGAATTGTTTGCCAAGGATGCGCCCAAAACGGTAAACAACTTTGTGTTTTTGGCGAAAGAAGGCTTTTATAACAACATCACCTTCCACCGGATCATTCAATCGTTCATGGTTCAGACGGGAGATCCGCTCGGCAACGGGACGGGAGGTCCGGGCTACAAATTCCCGGATGAACTGAAGTCGCCTTACAAATACGAGCCCGGGATCGTAGCGATGGCCAATTCCGGTCCGAATACGAACGGCAGCCAGTTCTTCATTTGCACCGGGGAAGACAGCAAGAGCTTGAATAAATTGCCGAACTACACGATCTTCGGCAAAGTTGTCGAAGGTATGGACACCGTGCAAAAAATTGCCGCCACACCGGTCGAGCAAGGCTCTGAGCCAACGCCAAGCAAACCGAAGGAGAAAGTCGTCATTCAGTCGGTCACGATTACTGAAAAGTAACGGGATGGTCAGGCAGCGTGGAAATCCACGCTGCCTTTTGTTTCGACTGAGGGAACCATATTCCGGATACATTCGTCTAATGAAAGGAGAGACCTGCATATGGCCGAGGAACGCGCGTGCTTGCTGCTGCACGGCTTTACCGGCGGACCTTACGAGGTTCAACCGCTGGCGGATTACTTGCAAGGATACGGTTATGATTGTCATGTCCCGACGCTGCCCGGCCACGATCCGGAGCTGCTGGGTCTCGCGGCCTCCACGTGGCAGGATTGGCTGGATGCGGCCGCCGATGAGGCTCGCCGGCTTAGCCGGCATTATGCGTCTGTCGATCTGATCGGCTTTTCGATGGGGGGACTGATCTCCGCATATTTGGCCAACCGCTTCCCGATCCGCCGCTTGGTGCTGCTGAGCGCCGCTGCGATTTACATAAGCCCGGTTCGGTTCATGCGGGATCTGGTCGACCGGATGCGTACCCACGATTGGGAGCATTGGCAGCGGGTGAAACGCGTGCCGCTGCCCGCTGCGGTGCAGTTCATGAAATTGGCCCGGTTTGCGAAGCGGCATGAGCTGAACCGCATCTCGGTCCCTACGTTAATTATACAAGGGCGTCAGGATCAGATCGTTCATCCGCGCAGCGCCCGCTATATCTACAACCGTATCCAAGGCGAGAAAGAGCTGCTGTATGTACCGAAGTCCCGGCATTTGCTTTGTCTCGAGCCCGAAGCGGCTGAGGTGTTTCAAGCCGTACGACGCTTTCTGACGCAGTAGGGGGAACAATCGTAAGGGACTGATTGCAATGAAAGAGAAACGACGCCGGAAGGCGATGAAACGAAAGGATCGCTGGATACGGGGCGGCCGCTGGCTGCTGGCGATTGCACTTGTGGGCGTCCTATGGATTGGCGTCGTGCAGGTTCGCATGGCCACATTGCCCGATCGGGAGCTGCCACCGCAGGACGTTGGCATCGTGCTTGGAGCCTCGCTTTGGCAGACGACGCCAAGCCCTGCGTTGAAGGAGCGCTTGGACCGGGCGGTGGAGCTGTACCGCAGCGGCGTCATTACCGAGGTGATTGTCAGCGGCGGCTACGACACGCCGAAGTCTACGCTGACCGAAGCCGAAGGGATGCGCAATTATTTAATGGAGCAGGGCATTCCGGAGGGCCACATTTACTTGGAGAACGAAGCACGCAGCACCTATGAGAATTTGAAATTCAGCCAAGCGATTATGAAAGAGCACGGATGGACGTCTTCGGTCATTATTACGCATCGCTATCATGCGGTACGCGCCCTCGACATTGCGCGCTTTCTCGGCTTCGAGCGGCCGCAGGCTTCGCCGATGGATTCAAGCGTGCTGATGATGTCCTGGCACCGCAGCCGGGAGACGCTGGCTTTCGCCAAGTGGCAGTGGGACAAGGTCCAGCTTTCGCTCGGGTACGAACTGCAGCGCTAGGCGGCAGTGGACCAAACTGAAAGTTTCTTTTCGCTCGCGGTCTTGGTATAATGCAAGGAAAGGATAGTCCCAGAAACGGGGTGACGAACATGCCGTTCAATATCGGAATCGGCGGACTTTTACTTATTTTAATCGTTATACTGATCTTATTCGGGCCGTCGAAGCTCCCCGAGCTTGGCCGTGCGGTCGGTCGTACGTTAAGCGAGTTCAAAGAGTCGACGCGAGGTTTAAGATCCGGCGAGAATGAGGAAGAGAACAACAAGAAGAACGAACCGAAGTCATAATCCGTCGGGAATCCGTATGTAATCAAACTCCCTGCCGGTCATGCGAGAGCATGATCCGCCGCAGGGAGTTTTTTTGTTGTCCGCCGCCGTTGTCCGCCGCCGTTGTCCGCCGCCGTTGTCCGCCGCCGTTGTCCGCCGCCGTTGTCCGCCGCCGTTG